>JABBBW010000083.1 GCA_018607205.1 Opitutales bacterium
GATAAAGAGAATGCTGCCAAAGGAAAACAGGACAAGAAATTGTCTTTGAAATCGAAATATTCAAGAAAAGGCGAAGCTGCGGGCCTTGAATTTCTTCGGCGCTTACTTGAACTCCATGGTTCGGGTATGCCAATTGCCGATGCAGTAAAGCTCTTAAATTACCGACTTTCTGACCCACAGCAACGAAGTTTGTCTGGTGTGCTTTGGAAAGAATTGGCTGAGGGTAGGACTCTTTCCCGTGCAATGCGCCAGTTGCCCGGGTATTTTAGCGAGTCATCGACCTATGTAATCGAGGCCGGTGAGGCTACGGGAAACCTCGCTCCAATCCTGAGCAAAATTATTTCCCATCTTGAAGAAAAGAGGGAGATTAGAACAAGGGTGATTAGTGGGATGACCTACCCAGCTTTTGTGGGTTTCATGGCAATTGGAGTGGTGCTGTTCTTTTTATTCTTTCTTCTTCCCCAGATCCAGGAAATGCTTGCTTCTTTGGGGGGGGAATTAAATATGATGGCCCGCGTGATGATTGAGGGTTCCAACTTGGTGTTATTCTTCGGGCCTTTTATCATTCTTGCAGCTCTTATTGGACTGGGCGTTGTTATGCAGTGGAGCAAAACGGAAAAGGGAGGGATGTCTGTGGATCGTTCTTTGCTCAAACTCCCGCTCTTTGGAAACATTTTATTGTTGTCCGAACTTTTTCATCTTAGCAGTCTTTTGGGCACCCTAATTTGGAGTGGAATCGGATTAACTGAGAATTTAAGGTTGTGCGAGAGAACTATTAAAAACCGTTTTCTACGGGCCTCCTTTCGCTCTGCCAGAATTTTGGTAAACGAGGGAAAGTCTCTCCCCGATGCCTTTCGTAAATTCAAACTTTTGCCAGCGATGCAACTTGATATCATTGAAATTGGTGAAAAAACGGGAAACTTGGGCAACAGTATGGATGATGTTTCCAAAGCTTTTCGTAATCAACTTACCAAAAGAATAAAAGTGATGACTAATTTAATCTCCGGATTGGCTCTAGGCTTTGCTTTTTCCTTAGTCGCACTGGTTGCAATATCGATTGTCACCAGTATTTTTCAGGTCAGTAAAAGTATCAGTTATTAAATTTTATGTCTCGAGTACCCAAGTATAGGCTCTTTTTTTTTACCTCTGCCTTGATGTTTTTTTCAAGTTGTTCACCGGAGGAGGATTTCGAGTCCGAAACTCCAAATGAACAACTTTCACTAAAGCTTTCCAAGCAAGCACAGTCTGGAAGGTATGTTTTTGAAGATGGATCCTTGTATGAGGGAGAACTTGTAATGGGGCTCCCAGATGGATTTGGCACAATCAAGTTTGTTTCGGGAGATTTATATGAGGGGCAATTTACCAAGGGAATGGCTAATGGGTATGGAACTATACGATATAAAAGCGATGATGAGTTGGAAAAGTATTCAGGTAACTGGGGAAACGGGAAGAGATCGGGCTTTGGAGCTCTGACTCTGTCTGATCAGTCTGTTCTCGAGGGTCACTGGGAGCGGGATAACTTAAGTTACGGGGAATTTCGTGCGGCGGATGGTACAATTACTTTTGGAAAATGGCAAAATGGCCTGATTGAGGAGGGGAATTTGTTAACCAGTTCAGGGGAAGCTTTTTCTGGGCGTTTCAATGAAGACGGTTCCTATGATAGTGGATCTTTAACTTTTACAAGCGGGGTCATTTATTACGGAGAATTTCATAATGGACTCTATGAAGGCAGAGGCGTCCTTACCGATGAGATGGGTGTAGTCTACACGGGAGAATTTCTGAATGGGGAGAAGTCCGGAATCGGAGTCTTGGAGGACTTAGATGGGTCCACTTATACCGGAGAATTTGTAGAGGGCCAACCCCACGGAAAGGGTAGGCAAGTCGATTTGTCAGGTGTTACCTATGTTGGGTCATGGAAAGACGGATACAAGGAGGGCACTGGAAGCTTAGATTTTGGAGATGGCAGTTCATTTGTGGGGAGTTTTGAGGCGGGGAAAGCCGTGGGCGGTATTTATGACTGGGGAGATGGCACGACTTCTCGTTCCTATCAGGACGAAAACGGTGATTGGCAAGATTTCGAAGAGTAATGAGACCTTTTATTGGAAGTTGCCAATTTCTCTTCCTTAATAAAAAATAAACTTTTTAATCAGTCAAATGTCCGACTCGTCAAAATTTTCACTTAAATTATGGGGTACTCGTGGAAGTATTCCCTGTCCAGGTCCTGGTACCGTTAAATACGGAGGCAATACCACAGCCTTTGAGCTTAATTGTGGAGGGCGTAGAATTCTTGTGGACGCAGGAACTGGTATTCGTTTGTTGGGTAAAAAAATTATGTTGGAGGAGGGGAACCTTCTAGATGCAGACCTTTTTTTTACTCATACTCATATGGATCACATTCAGGGGCTTCCATTTTTTGCCCCTCTTTATAATCCAAGCAGTGATGTTAGGCTTCATGCAGGACATCTTGACGGAATCACTTATGATTTACAGGGTATAATCGGTACAATGTTGATGAAAGACCCGGTTTTCCCCGTGCCTAGCTCATTGATTGAAAAGGCCTGCAGTTTTAAAGATTTTGAATGCGGGAAAATTTTTGAGCTGCCAGGAGGAGTGGTCATAAAAACTGCTCCTTTAAACCACCCCAACGGTGCGTGCGGATATCGGATTGAATTTGCTGGTAAAGTTTTAGCAATTTGTACGGATACCGAACATTTTGAAAACCATTTGGATGAAAATGTTCTGTTCCTCGCAGATGGTGCTGATGTTTTAATATATGACGCCGCTTACACCAATGAAGAATATCCGAACTTCAAAGGTTGGGGGCATTCGACCTGGGAGGAAGCGGTTAAGGTGTCCCGTGAGGCTTCAGTCAAACAGACCCTTTTATTCCATCATGACCCTTCGCACGATGATAAGAAGATGGACGAAATTGCAGTCCTTGCTGCCAAGGAACTCTCTTCCGTTCGTCCGGCGATCGAGGGCGAAGTTATTGAGCTATAATTGATGGTTCATTGAGCATCCCCGAGATGGGTGTAAGTATCAGTATTGTTCAATAATTCTTCCCCCATTACCTTGGTTTTTAACTACTCGTCCCTCAGGTTTTTCGAGTAAATAAAGATTCCCGCTATTATTAATCCTGGCATCTAACCAATTATTTGGAGCAATCATAACCTGACCTGTACCATGGTGTTGAATGGTGGCTTTTTCCAGGAATAATTCTTCGCATTTTAAGGAACCACTCCCATAAACTTGGGCGTCTAAATGAATGATTTCACGACCTTTAAGTGCGATCTCACCACTCCCATCATGTCGTACACTAATCTTTTCGTGACGAAGACCTGAGCAATGAAGAAATCCGGTCGAGTTAGAGTAGAGTTTTATTTCCTTACCTGAAACCTGTTTGATATTTAAATTACTTTTTTCGAGCAGCCTAATTTCTTTTAGACTTTCAATCGAAACAATCACCTCAATTGGAAAGACCCGTTGAGCGGATAGACGAAGTAAAGGGATGATGCGGGTGAGTGAATATGAATTGTTCGCATCAATATAAAGGGTGCGATCGCGAACTTCAGTCGTGACAGTATCGATGATCGAAGAATCGGCAAAATATTCCACCTGCCGATTTCTTTTTCCTGGTTCTACAAAGACGGTAACTGCTCCACGGACTTCAATTTGGTCAAAGTGAAAACATAGTTTTTTCTTTGACTCAACCGCTCCCGTTAAGAAGTCGACAAAGGGGATCCACAATAAGAAAATTTGAATGCTAAGTCTACTTCCACCACACATCAGAACTTTACTTCTTTCTTTTACCATATTTTTTTGACCTTCGATTAGGCTTTTTTGATGGCATGGAACCATCTTTTAAGAAACTGATTTGATCACGTAAAAGAGCTGCTTTTTCGAACTCGAGTTTTTTTACCGCGTCGAACATTTCTTTGTCCAATTGTTTGATTAGCTTTTTAACTTCCTCTGGAGATTTATTCTCTGAGACGAGCAAATCATGCTTATCCTCTTCCCTCTCTGTTCTTAAACTCTCCTGGACCGGGCGGGAAATGCTCTTGGGTATAATCCCGTGTTTTTTATTGTAGGCCAATTGTCTCTCTCTTCTATATTGGCATACATCCCATGCTGCCTGGAGGGAGCGTGTCATTACATCCGCATAAAAAATTACCTTTCCTAAGATATGTCGAGCCGCTCGACCAGCAGTTTGAATTAGGCTGGTTTCACTTCGAAGAAAGCCTTCCTTGTCGGCATCCAATACGGCAACTAAAGCAACCTCAGGAAGGTCGAGCCCTTCTCGAAGCAAATTAACTCCCACCAAAACATCGCATTCTCCAGCCCGTAAATTTCGCAAAATTTCCACTCTCTCAATCGCATCGACATCAGAATGAAGGTACTCTACTCGAATATCCCGTTCCCGTAAATATTCTGTTAGGTCCTCAGACATTCGCTTGGTTAGGGTGGTAACTAGAACACGGTCGCCTCGTAGGACCACTTTTTTAATTTCGGCAATACAATCCTCAACCTGACCGGATATCGGACGGACTTCCATTTCGGGATCCACCAACCCAGTGGGGCGAATTAATTGTTCGGCTACCAGTGCACTTTTTTCAAATTCTACTTTGCCGGGTGTTGCGGACACATAAATGGTTTGACCCGTAACTTTTGCAAATTCGTCCGGCTTGAGTGGTCGGTTGTCTAGCGCCGAAGGTAGACGAAATCCATACTCAACTAGTTTTTGTTTTCGCGAAAAATCTCCATGAAACATTCCACCGATTTGGGGGATAGAGACATGACTTTCATCAATAAATAGAAGAAAGTCATCGGGGAAGAAATCAATTAAACACCATGGACGTTGGCCTGGTTTACGTTGTGACAGGTGGCGTGAATAATTCTCAATTCCATTGCAAAACCCAATCTCCCTGAGCATTTCCAGGTCATATTCAGTACGCATTCGAATACGTTGAGCTTCCAATAGCAAATTATCTTTTTCAAAGGAGGCAACCCGCTCTTCAAGTTCGTTTTCTATTGATTTACATGCCCGTTCAACTTTCTCCCTAGTCGTTACATATTGATTGGCGGGATAGATCTGGTACTGCTCAAATGAACGAATGGTCTCTCCTGTAACAAGGTCAAATTCTCTAAGGCTTTCTATCTCGTCTCCCCAAAACTCAATCCGTAGGGGTTGTTGTGCATAGGCAGGGAAAATATCGACGACATCTCCGCGGACACGAAATCTCCCGGCTCGTAGGTCCATATCATTACGATTGTAGAGGCCAGCGACTAATTGTAGAAGCACGTCGTCTCTGCTAACTTGTGCACCTTGTTGTAAATTTACGGAGAGAGCACGAAAGTCATCTGGAGAACCAAGGCCATAAATGCATGATACGCTGGCCACAACAATGACATCTTCTCGACTAATCAACGATCCGGTAGTTGCTAACCTTAAACGCTCGATCTCTTCGTTGATTGAAGAGTCCTTTTCGATAAAAGTATCTGTGGATGGAACATAAGCTTCTGGCTGATAATAATCGTAATAACTGACGAAGTATTCCACTGCATTATTTGGGAAAAAACCTTTGAATTCAGAGTATAACTGGGCGGCCAAAGTTTTGTTATGTGAAATGATCAAGGCGGGCCTTTGCAATTCCTGGATCATGTTGGCCATGGTAAAAGTCTTACCGGATCCTGTAACCCCTAGGAGGGTTTGGTAGGGGTTGCCTTTTCTGACTGAGCCAACCAGTTCTTTTATCGCTTTAGGCTGGTCTCCCTGGGGGGAGTAGTCGGAATGAAGTTCGAAATTCATTCCGGATGGTTATGAAGAGTGAGCTTTATTATAATATCCGCTCTCACCTTCACTTTTACCGATGATAGCCGCTGCACAACTGTCTCCGAGCACATTAATCATCGTACGGGACATATCGAGTATCCGGTCGACCACATAGATCATCCCAACTCCGGTGGCAATAGCATGATCGTCAAAGCCAACTGCTTGTAAAATAACAAGGATAGCAACCAAACTTGCAGAAGGAATACCCGCTACACCAACTGAGGTAAGCAGAGCCAGTAATACCACTGAGAATTGGGTGACCCAACCCATTTCAATCCCAAAAAATTGTGCGAGAAAAATCACCACTATGCACTCAAAAAGTGCGGTTCCGTCCATGTTTAAGGTAGCTCCAAGGGGTAGGGTGAAACTACTTATTTTAGAAGATACACCAACTCGTTTGTTGGTGCATTCCATGGTGACAGGTAAAGTTGCTGATGAAGAAGCGGTGGAAAAAGCGGTAAGCAGGGCAGGGGTCATCGCCCGATAATGATCGAGGAAACGAATGCGCCCCAGAAGTTTTAAAAGAATGGGAAGCACGAGAAGCCCATGGATGCCAAGTGCGAGAAATACGGTAAGGGCAAAACCTCCCATTAACCAAAAGGCATCCAGGCCACTTTTAGCTAGTGTGGGCGTAACCAAGCCAAAAATACCTACAGGAGCAAAGCCTAAGATGAAATTAGTTATTTTAAGAATGATTTCTTGAAAACCCTGCCAAAAATTGAGCTGTCCGTTTCGAAGTTCAGGTTTGATGCGTCCAAGGAAAAAACCAAAGAGCAATCCGAAGCAGATTAGACCGAGCAGTTGTCCCTCAACCGCCGCTGAAAACAGATTGGGGGGAACCATGCGGTGTAAGATTTGGGCAAGATTAGACCATCCATTATTTGCAGTTTCTATCGCACGGTCAAGGGATGGGAGGCTTGTGCTTTGTTGGTTAGCCAGAATTGCCTCCTTAATCTCCGGATCAACCAACCCAGGTTGGAGTAGGTTTACGCAGAGTAAACCGGTAGTTACTGCGAGTAATCCTGTTAATGAGTAAATTAATAAAGTTTTGATGCCCAATCGTCCAAAATCCCGATCACCGGAGATTTGTGAAACTCCACAAATTACCGAAGTTAAGACCAAGGGAATTACCACCATTTTTAATCCATTTAGAAAAAGTTTACCAATGAACTCACAAGTTTGAATAAGCCAACCAATCCAAACTGGTGGCTGAGTGGATTCGTCTAGGCTGAAATTTGCCCAGAGTCCAACGCCAAAGGCAAGGCATAGAGAAATGAGAACTTTGTGGTGAAAAGATAGTTTGTTCATCTTTAAGAAAAAAGTTTTTCTACTTGGTCAATGCCTAGGTCAGCGAGAGAGGCGACCAGAAGATCGGGGTTTAAATGCATGAAAGTAGTTGATGGATGAGTGGTGGTCAAAGCAACGGTTTTCATACCTGCTCGTTTAGCCGCTTCTATTCCATGAGGGCTATCCTCAAAAACCACACAGTTTTTAGGAGTAATCGACAAAATTTTTGCCGCCTCTAAAAACACCTCTGGGTCTGGTTTGCCTCTGGATACATCTTCCGAACATGCCGCGCCTAAAAAATATTTAGATAAGTCATGTTGGCTAATCGCTAATTCTACATTTTTTCGCTCAGTAGAGGTACCAATTGAGCAACGGAAAATAGAGGAGGGGGTCTGTTTGAGGAAATCCTTGGAACCTCGTGCAAGCTTAATACCGTCTTTGTTTCCCAATTCCCGATAGATTTCCTCTTTGCGTTTTCCCCAGTGGTTAATTTGGGCAGGATCTTTGGACCAGCCAAGTATTTGAGGAATTATAGTCTCGTTCCTTTTTCCAAATCCTTTTTCAAAATGATCATTTGGGAGTGCCAGTTTAAGCTCATTGGCCAATACTTCCCAGCCTTTTAAGTGGAGATCGGAAGAGTCTACAATAACGCCATCCCAATCAAAAATTGCACCTCGTATCAACATTAAAGGCCTTGAAAAAGTTATTCAATAAGATCTTATTTATATAAGTCTCTTGAGATTAAGGAGTCTGAGGCAGTGCCCATAGTTGTAGTTTCTTATCTTCACTAACATCTCCCACAAAGGCTTCGTAGCGTTTTTTAAGACGCAATGCCTGAACTTGTGCCGCACTTATCATTCTCGACTTGCTAGGTAAGGGATTCGAGAATTCCTTAATCAGTCTACTTGTGCCTAAGAG
>JABBBW010000124.1 GCA_018607205.1 Opitutales bacterium
GGGGCACGGGTGCGTGGAAAGATCCGCAATCTTACCTCTTATGGTGCATTCTTAGAACTCGAAGAAGGTATTGACGGTATGGTTCATGTTTCGGACATGAGTTGGACCCGCAAGATCAATCATCCAAGCGAAATGGTTAAAAAGGGAGACGAGGTCGATGCAATCGTAGTTGAAGTCGATATCGATAACCAGCGCATCTCTCTTGGTATGAAGCAGTTAACTGATGATCCATGGCAAGAAATTGATCGTTTGTTCCGTATGGGAGATGTGGTGTCCGGTAAGGTTGCTCGCGTTGCCGGGTATGGTGCTTTTATCGAACTCGAACACGATATTGACGGTTTGGTTCACATCAGCCAGATAAGCGAGGAACGAATCGAAAAGGTAAAAGACCATCTTAATGAAGGGGACGAAGTTAAAGCCCGCGTTATTAAGATCGACCGAGACGAACGTAGAATTGGTCTGAGTATCAAGGCAGCTGATTATGATGAAGACGCCTTGGCTAAAGAAGTTGCATCTTATGATGAATCTGGGGAAGACCTTACCACTTCTTTTGGTGATTTGTTTGACCAAGCAACTGCAGAATCTGATGACTAAGCCTAGCTTTCTTTAACAATATTTATCTATTAAAACCCCGATCGGAAATCCGGTCGGGGTTTTTTTATGAACGATTAATAAAGAGATATTTTACATCCAGCTGGGATATAAAATTTTAAAGAAGTAAATTTTGCAGAAAAAAATACTTTACCAGCTTTAGCTCTGACGAACGGGGAACGGATGATTGGTAAGACCCGAAATGTCTTTGTGCAGAAGGTCTTGAAGGATTTTTGCCTTTTCTGCCTGTTGTTTTTCCATCTCGACTTCCTCTAGAGTTCTTTGCTTTTCAAACTTCGACATTTTTTTGCGTAAATCGCGAAGAGCTTGTTCCTGTAATTGCCTGACTCTCTCACGGGTAATCCCGATTTGCCCACCGACCTCCTCAAGAGTCAAAGGATCGCGACCATCAAGGCCAAACCTGAGCCGGATGATATCTGCCTCACGTGGTTCCAGCATAGCCAATACCTGATTAACATCACCGACCAAACTTTTGGACTGCAACCGTTCAAGTGGGTTGACGGATTTTTCGTCGGGTACAATTTCTCCCAATGTGGATCCATCCTCATCGTTGATCGGAGAATCAAGGGAGGCTGGGCGCAGGCTAACATTGCGAAGATGCGAAATTCGAGCTGAGGGGATTTTAAGTTCCTCGGACAATTCTTCATTGGTTGGTTCGCGCCCAAGTTCTTCCTCCATTTTTGCCACAGTTCTTCGAATCTTAGCCACCCGGTCGACCATGTGAACGGGGAGACGAATGGTCTTACTTTGATTTGCCAGGGCTCTTTTAATTGATTGTTTTATCCACCAAGAACCATAAGTGCTCAGCTTTCCACCCTTGGAGGGATCGAACCTTTCCACCGCTTTCATCAAGCCGATGTTGCCCTCGTTTATAAGATCGAGCACAGAAAGACCGAAGTATGAATACTCTTGGGCAATTTTAACGACCAATCTTAAATTGGCTGTGATCATAGTATCGCGGGCCTCATTGTCACCCTTGGCTATTTTGGCCGCCAGTTCGATCTCTTCCTCCACGGTGAGTAGGGGGATTTCTGATATCTGTTTCATATAGATATCAAGAGAGCTTTGTTCAGGAGCCGGGTTCATCAGTTCAATTAGGTTGGACTACTAGATTGTTGAATTCGTTCAGCTAAGGCAATCGCCTTAAGCATGCCTTTGGCTTTATTAATAGTTTCCTGATATTCATTGGCCGGAACTGAGTCAGCCACAATTCCGGCACCTGCTTGCAGATAAATTTTTCCTTTGCTTAGCATGGCAGTCCTAATCGCGATGCAGGAATCATGGTTTCCTTCGAAACCAAAATACCCAAGGGCACCAGCATAGGCATTGCGTTGTAGTTTTTCCTGTTCGGCAATAATTTGCATTGCACGGACTTTGGGAGCTCCACTAACCGTACCGGCTGGAAAGGTTGCTCGCATGAGATCAAAAGCATTTTTGTCGGTAGATAATTTTCCCAAAACCTCGGATACTATATGCATAACATGGGAGTACCGCTCGATGGTCATGTATTCGGCCGCTCGTATACTGCCAATCTCGCAGACTCGACCGATGTCGTTACGGGCGAGATCAACCAACATTAAGTGTTCAGCCTTTTCCTTTTCGTCAGCAAGAAGTTCTTCCTCTAATAATTTGTCTTCTTGTGCCGTTTTCCCTCTCGGGCGAGTTCCCGCAATCGGACGGATTAGAACCTCTCCTTCTTGCAAGCGGACATGCACTTCGGGCGAAGCTCCCACGATAGAAAAATCCTCAGCTTCCAGGAGAAACATGTATGGAGATGGGTTGACTGCCCGGATCGAGCGATACAAATGAATTGGATCCCCAGTAAAAGGAATTTCAAACCTTTGAGAAAGCACAGTTTGAATTACATCTCCGGCACGAACATATTCTTTCGTCTTTTCGACCAAGCTTTCAAATTCGTCTTGATTGAAATTTCCAGCTGGTACGGGAGGTTCGCCCACATCGCATAGAGGTGCAGGGGATAAAGAAGATGGGGCGAGCAAACGGTCCCGAGTTTGACGAATTCTTTCACAGGCCAATTCATAGGCGTTATTTGGATCATCTCCTGGAGTGACATTTGCACAAATGGTAAGGCTTTGATGGGCGTGATCAAAAATTAGCAAAAGATCCGTAACCATAAAGTAGAGAAGCGGAAGGCCGAGTTCATCCTTCGGGGGCAGTGGTACGGAAGGTTCTACTCGGTTGGCATATTCATAGGACAAATAACCAACTGCTCCGCCGGAGAACCTGCCGTCTTTTAGAGGACTGAAGTAGCGGAGGTTAGAAATTTCATCTTCCACCAATTTTAAAGGATCTTCAGGAGTAGAGATAGATTTCTTTTTCATTCCCGCTTCCCAAATAGTGGTAGTTTCTTGAGCAGAGGAAATAATTTTCCTTGGCGAAAACCCAACGAAGGAAAACCGGCTTACTTGTTCTCCACCAACTACCGATTCGAAAAGAAAGGCCGGTTTTTGGTCTGATAACTTGGAGTATGCAGACAAGGGGGTTTCGGAATCGGCACTGAAGCGGGATTGAACAGCAATTAAATCAAAGGACTTAGAAAGTTCTTTGAACTTAGATGGGGTAGGGTCGAAAGAAATGTTGGATTCCACGGTTTTACAAGAAGCGATGCTTAGGTAACAAATTGTCGAAGAACGAGCAAAATCTGTGTTGCTTTTATTTTTGTGTTTGCGGTTGAGGGACTTTCGATTTCCACATGGTATTGAGTAAACAAACCTCTCGCAAATGCGAGCTTGTAATATTAAAGGAACCAGCCAATGAAGAAATCCAAATACAGCCCAGCTCCCTATTCCGTTCATTGTGTAATCATGGGAGGCGGCCGAGGTACTCGTCTTTACCCACTTACTAAACTACGCTGCAAACCTGCAGTTCCCTTGGGAGGCAAATATAGATTGGTGGATATTCCTATAAGCAATTGTATCAATTCCGGATATAACCAAATTTATTTACTCAGCCAATTTAATACCGAGTCTTTGCATCGTCATGTAGCCGATGCTTATCGTTTTGATCGTTTTGGTAGAGGCTATGTCGAGATTCTCTCTGCTGAGCAAACTGAGCACGGAGATGATTGGTACCAGGGTACAGCCGATGCAGTTCGTAGAAATATGATCCATTTTCATGCCAAGCCACAGGATGTGTTTGTTATACTTTCTGGAGATCAACTCTATCGGATGGATTTTTCCAAGATGGTGAAAGAGCATTTGGAGCGCGGTGCGGATGTGACAGTTGCTGCCAAACCTGTACCCCTAAGTGAGGCTTCCGGGCTTGGTTTGTTACGAGTCGGTGAGAATGCCAAAATTGTGGATTTTGTTGAGAAACCTACTGACCCTGAAGTTATTTCCCGTTTAGTCCCGCCTGAACTTAAATCGGCAGATGGTATGGAGGATCGTTGCTTGGCATCAATGGGGATTTATGTATTCACCGCCACAGCAATGGAAGACGCTCTCAAGGGGGATGCGACAGATTTTGGTAAGGAGATAATACCATCCTTAGTAGAGAAAAAAGACATCCGTTGTCATATTTTTGATGATTATTGGGAGGATATAGGAACAGTAAAAGCCTTCTTTGATGCAAATTTACAGCTTACCGATGAGGTGCCCGCATTTGATTTTTATGAGGGAGAAAGACCCATTTATAATCGTCCTGATATTTTGCCGACTGCCAAGTTGGGCAAATGTTTGGTCACGCGCACAATAATTGCCTCAGGAAGTATGATTGGCGAGTCGACTCTAAATCGTTGCGTATTGGGTGAGCGTTCTATGGTTGGTGATGGTTGCAACTTGGAAAGTGTAGTCATGGTGGGTGCTGACTTTTACGAAGATCATGCCGATCCTAATATTCCTGAACTGGGAGTTGGGCAGGGAGCCCAAATACAGGATGCAATAATCGATAAAAATGCGAGGATTGGAAAAAATGTTTTCCTTAGCCCCAAAGGTTTGGAAGAGGGTTGGGCCGATGCCGGGGAAAATGTTTATATCCGGGACGGTATTTTAATTGTTACTAAAAACGGAGTGGTTGCGGACGGTGTACATATTGGTAATCCATAATCTTTAACTTTTTGCCTTGAAGTCATGGCAGCTCTGCTTCAAATCGAATTCTGTTAAATGAGTATTCCAAATGAACTAAAATACACCTCCGACCATGAATGGGTAAAGATGGAGGGATCAGATTTTGTAATCGGCATTACCGATCATGCCCAAGATAGCTTGGGAGATGTCACTTTTGTGGAGTTGCCCGAAATTGGGGCCAGATTCGAAGATAAAGCCGTTTTTGGGGTGGTCGAATCCGTTAAGGCGGCATCCGACCTTTACATGCCAGTGACTGGGGAAGTTATTGAGGTGAATGATTCCCTAAATGATTCGCCTGAGAATGTAAACTCTGACCCTTATGGAAACGGTTGGATGATTAAAATTCGTCCGGATCAAGTTGACTCTATTGGTTCTTTGCTTGATGCAGATGCTTACTCCAAAGAAATTGGAGATTAGAATCTTTAAATTTCAGGGGTAAAAACCTCTTGCGGAGGGCGGTTTTTCTCCTCTACTATAAAAGTTTAGATGTTTCGCCCTTCATTCCGCTCATTCATTCTTGATCGATTTGTACCCAATCGATCTTGTTTCTGTTTGTTTTTGGCCTTTGTATTTTCTGTCTTTCCGGCACTTGGTAAAAAAGTTACGCCCAGCATTATTGTTGCCTCGATTGAGGGAGAGGTGAGTTCTCTTAACATGGTGGACGACTTTAAAGTTCAAATGGGGCCTACCAGTGTTGGAAAAAAAGTTAATCCAAAAACCATGTTAACCACGGGTAAGACTGGTAAAGTTGCACTTCTTTTTTCGAATGGGACGCTTATCACTATCAAGCCAGGAAGTCGTTTTTATCTTCGTACTTACAAACAATTGGAAGGCATAGTGGCAGGCACGATTGATCCAGGAAAGCTGGAAGAAGAACCAACACAGTCGGAACTTTCTGCTCACTTAGATTATGGAAACTTGGTGGTCAAGGCACCAAAGCTCAAAAAGGGATCTTCGATGAAACTTACTAGCCCTCTGGGTACGGCGGGGATTCGTGGAACCATGTTTCAATTGATGGCCGTGCGAAATTCGGTAACTGGCGATATTATGGGCGGAATTAATCTAATTTCTGGGGATATTGATTTTACTGATACAGGGGGAACGGTCGTTTCCTTGCTTTCCGGTCAATCGATTCAATTAGCCACTAGTAAACTGGGAGCTCCGGTAGCTAGTCAAACTGGAGAATTAGTTGATCTCTCATCGACATATGGGCCAGCCCTTACTGATGGTTTCACCCCTCCACCCTTGGCGAGCGTATTTTCTGGGTATTCTGAGTTTGCCGATTCAAATGATTTAGAAACATCTGGTGATGATATGTTTCCCGTTATGCCCGATTCGGTACCTGTGGGTATATCTGCGGTTAATTCGGCTGGCGGATGGGAAGAAATTCACGAATTAGCCACTGATTTATTTTTTGAAATTGAAATGGCCGAAACTGTAGCTGCCGATTTCTCCTTTGAAGATATGACCTTGGCTCCCACGGTTGATATCCCGACCCCTCAACCTAGTGCGCCTACTGTGCCTTCTTCAGTTACTGGTGAGACTCTCGCTGGAGGAGACCTCGAGTTTTTTCAAGGTGGTCACCCAGAATTACAACTTTTGGGAGTAAACTCCACGACCGATGAACTTGTTAGAATATATAATAATGGAAGTCGGATGGAAGTGGAAATGCGGGCACCTGCAGAAGGTATAACTTGGCGAAAAATCGATCCATGGGTAAAAGCACTCGACTTTTTAGGAAATGATTTAACCTCTGGTGTTCAAATTAATGGAGCCCCACAAATTCTTTTGGCAAATGCCAATACGGCTGAATCTGAAGCACCTCCTCGGGGTCAAAGTCAATCTTACGAGGTATCCTATTCCATTCGGGACCTCCGGGGACTCAATACCGTTATTTTTCGAAAGGTGGATGTAGTTGCTACCCGCCCAACCATTGAAATTGCTGAAAACACTGTTACTGTGCCCTTATCTGAACCTAGTTCTTCAACCTTTTTTCAATGGATAAATTCGGTTGTTGTAAAGGATGTAAGAGGAAAACGGCTTCCTTACCAGCCAGATAGATCATTAGAAGGCTTTTACTTAGATGGATCTTACGATTTAAACGCATTGGGTACATCTGCTACTCTTAGTGTGGTAGCAACGGATTGGAGAGGCCTAACATCCCGTATTAGTGGTCTTAAAATTTCGGTTGTTGCAGATGACCCGGTTGTCAGTGGAGATATTTCATTCAATTCCGAATTATCCGATGAGATTATTAGCGAACTTTCACCTCCAATTAGTGCAACCGATGAATTTGGACGCCAAGTAGACAACATCGTTTTATCTAATGTAGTCAACAAATCCGACAATTCGTCAATCGACTTGAATTATCGAGTCGATCAATTAGTACGTGGCGAAGTCTATGATTTTATCTATTCTATAAGAGACTCGCGAGGTATAGAAACCAAAAAGCCTTTAGATTTCCATGTAAAAATCACACCACCTACTCTTGAAAGCTCAGATTTTAATTCTAGTTTTTTCTCAGATTTTAATTCTAGTTTTTTAACAGCTAATCATTTAGAGTATGGTGATCCCAAGAATGAATTGGATACATGGTTGGCGCAAGCAACCGCCAAAGATTTCAATAACAACGCATTAAATATTTCAATTTCTGTTCAAGAAAAAGGCGTTGCAAGGACATTGGATGAACTAAAATCCCAAAACCCATTTGATTCTCTTAGTAACACTAACACTAAGTTATACAACATCAGATTCTCTGCTGTAGATCCTCGTTGGAAATCAGGAACGGATGCAAGTTGGGAAGATTACTTGAAGATAACCAACTCCCACGAAGTTTCTGTCGTATCAACACCACCTAGACTTGAGTTTTTTTATCATGACCCTCGACCAGAACTGCCTGAGATTGATCATGAAAATAACATTATTTCTTTCCTTGTTCGCTCAAAAGGAGAACACAAAGATTTAGAGGCATTCCAAGATGATGGTGATTTTGAAATATTAGCTGACCCCGGTGAAGGAAAACGTGTTGCTACAAAACTCTATTACAGAGCGACTGCTTATAATGGTCATGGAAGTGACATATCGAACTTAGTTAATGATGATGTTCTTCAAGCAAGCATTGATGCAGTTGATGATGAAACCTTAAATTCGGATAGCAAAATTACGCTCTCAATCAACGATCAACCTATACG
>JABBBW010000156.1:0-697 GCA_018607205.1 Opitutales bacterium
GATCTACTTATGATGGCGAATACGCAGACGATCTCAGGCATGGCACCGGGCGATTTCTATGGGTAAACGGTGAAAGCTACAAAGGTGACTACCTTAAGGACGAAAGGACAGGTAAGGGGATTTATGATTGGCCAGATGGATCACAATACGAGGGCGATTTTCTTGCTGGCAAACGTCACGGAATGGGCCGTTTTATCTCTAGTCAAAATGTGATCTACGAAGGTGAATGGTTCGATGATCTTCAACATGGAATGGGCACATTGACCTACCTTGACGGACGAACCCTCAACGGGGTCTGGAGACAAGGCGAACTTGTATCCAAGCCCGCCAAGCTTCCTCCCGCATCCTCCAAGCCCAATCTATCTAAGCCTCCCCTTGAGGATACTTCGGATTATCAGGTTGCCGCTCCATCAACAGAACCCGTGCTTGCCGACTCGAACATACCTCCACAAACAGTTGAAAAGATAGTTCCATCGAGCCAATCAAGTGAAACAGATGTAACTCTACCCAAGGATATCCCCGTGGTTCAATCCTCTACAAATTCTGTATCCCCGCCCCTCTCGGATGATACACCCGACGATCAAGTAACTGAACAACCCGAAGTACTAGAAAAAAAGGAAACAATCTCTGAACAAGGTAATTCCTCCAAACAAGCAGGCGAATCGAAAGACACCGTAGATTGGGAGGGTACTGTAAG
>JABBBW010000156.1:707-14558 GCA_018607205.1 Opitutales bacterium
AGAAGCCGTATTCATTACCGAACTAATCGATGGGATTGACACCATTCGTATCCGCCAAGACGGAACACCTTTTACTGGTAGTATGAGAATTTTGAATGCACAGGGCCTTGCCCAAGGTGAAGTGAATTTACTCAATGGTCGTCTTCATGGAGAAGAAATTTTTTTTGACCGAACTGGAGAAATTACCGAAAGAAATTTCTGGGACAACGGCAGGCCTATCGGTCGCTAAACTAACTTTTAAATCTTGAATATTTAGGTCCTGATGAGGACCTAAAAGTTTTTGTAAACGTGAATGATTTTGCGTTCATTGTCATGGTGCTCATGGATAGTGTGTATTTATGAGTTCTACCGCTGTACAACATTCAATCAAAAGCAATTCCTCAACTGGTATTCTTCCCTACGACCCTAATGAATACCCCCGGGAAATTCCCCGACACTACATTTCTGCATCAGATTCTGACATTGCGGAGATGATGGATAAAGCCGGTGTTGATAAACTCGATGATCTCTTCGCCCACTTTCCTCAGGAAACACGTTTTTTACACGGACCAATTTTGCCAACTGAACTTTGCTACGAGGACGCTGCGGTCCACCTAGAAACCATAGCTAAATCCAGCAAGCTGGTAACCTCATTTATTGGAGATTTGCTCCCAGTTTGGAAGGTTCATCCAATCGTAGAGGAGGTCTCTAGGCTGCGCCCACTCACCACTTCATACACCCCTTACCAACCCGAACGCAGCCAGGGCACTCTGGTCACCCACTGGATTTATCAATGTGTTTTATCCGCCCTTACCGGCTTTGAGGCAATTAATACTTCTTTATACGACCGTTCAGCCGCTATGTTTGAGGCCATTTCCTGTGCCCGTCGGTCCAGGAAGCGCCCTGGTTCCGTCCTGCTAGCTTCTTCTCTCTACCCTGAAGATATTTCTTTCCTAGAAACCCATGCTCAAGGTACTGATCTTAACTTTGAATTCTGTCCTTTAGGCCCTAATTCAGGAAGAATCGACTACGATCGCTTGGAAGATTTTTTAGCAAAAGAACATGGTAACATATCCGCCTTTGTTTTCCCTCAGGTTAATGCCTTAGGACTTCTCGAAGAAGTTGATCGATTAAGTGATCTTTCCAACCATTGGAAAATTCCGTCCATCGCGGTGATTGATCCTGCACTTTTGGCTACCGGAGGACTCAAACCACCCTCTGAGTTTGGGGAAAGCGGGGTCGACTTTATTGCTGGAGAAGCCCAGCACTTAGCAATTCCACCCTCTTTCGGAGGACCTGGTCTTGGGTTATTTGGATGTCGATACCATGACCAGGCAAAGAGAGACTTACGGAATACCCCTGGGCGCTATGTTGGTCGAGCCAAAGATGCTCAAGGTCGTGATTGCTTTGTTATGGTTTTATCCACTCGTGAACAGCATATTCGAAAGGAAAAAGCCACTTCCAATGTCTGTTCAAATCAAGCGTTTCTCGCAACGGTTGCAGGAGCAAACCTTTTAGCAAAGGGAGAAAAAGGATTAAGAAATTCTTTGGCAAGTGCATTAAATGCACGCCAAAAAGTTTCAGAATGGGTACGCCAAAGACAAGGAGTTGAAATCGCTTTTCCGGAAACTCCAAGTTTTAACGATTTGCTTATCCGTGTAGACGAAAATAATGACCAATTTTTAAAGCAAGCTAGGTTGCAAAATCTCCACATAGGTATTGAAGTTACCCATCGATTACCTGAGGAATCCCAAAGGTTGTACAAAATAAGTTTTTCTGATCTGCACGACGAAAATTCTCTTAGCTTAGTTAAAGACTTTTTATTTGAGTATTTCCCCGCCGGCCAAAGTTACCAAACAGAAGCAGACACACCGGCTCACCTCTTTCGTACTGAAGCTGCAAACCTTCCCAGTTTCTCCCATGACGAACTACTCAACTACTATCAACAGTTAGCCGAGCTGAATGTTAGCCCAGACGATGGTTGCTACCCGCTGGGTTCATGTACGATGAAATACAACCCATTGTTAAACGATTGGGCTGCAGGTTTGGATGGTTTTTCACAAGTACACCCACAAGCCCCCGAAGAAGATGTTCAAGGACCTTTACAAATTCTTTTTGAAATTCAAGAGTGGTTCAAATCAATTACCGGATTGGCTGGTGTGACCACCCAACCTGTTGCCGGTGCACAAGGTGAGTTGGTAGGGTTGAAGCTTTTTCAGGCTTACCATAAGTCTCGAAATGATGAGCAACGAAATATCGTGCTGATACCAAGCTCTGCACATGGTACCAATTTTGCCACAGCAGCCACAGCTGGATACGGGAACGGCATCGTCTACCTCAAGGCAAACGACCACGGAACAATCGATCTAGATGATCTTCAGGCCAAACTTGAAGAGCACGGTAAAAATCTCTGCGGTATCATGATTACCAACCCAAACACCTCAGGTATTTTTGAAGAGAATTTTGCCAAAATAGCAAAAAATGTTCACCGAGCAGGTGGATTGGTTTACATGGATGGTGCCAACATGAATGCCATTGCTGGTATTGTCGATTTAGGAAAACTTGGGGTGGATGCAGTTCATAATAACCTGCATAAAACATGGACAATTCCACACGGAGGGGGCGGTCCAGGGGACGCAATCGTAGCGGTATCTGATCGGTTAGTTGATTTTTTGCCTGGCAAACAAATCTACAAAGAAGCGGATGGAACATATCGATCTAGCTCTCCATCGAGGAGCATAGGACGTTTTCATCGAAACTGGGGAAACTTTGGCCATAAAGTACGAGCATATGCTTATCTAATTCGTCTTGGCAAAGAAGGTGTACCGAGGATGTCTTCCATTGCAGTACTTTCCGCACGTTATCTTTTCGAAGTTCTTCGATCCCGTTACCCTACCCTGCCTGCTGGTGCTGGAAAGATTGAAAGAATGCACGAATTCATCCTTACCTTAAGTGAAAAGGACTTCTCAAGTTTGGAGAAAGTTGGAGTAAGCAAAAGCCAGGCGATTCCCCAGGTTGGTAAATTATTTCTTGATTTTGGCTTTCATGCTCCGACCGTTGCCTTTCCTGAGGTTTTCGGATTGATGATCGAACCTACAGAGAGCTACACCAAAAAAGAATTGGACCGTTTTGCTGAAGCAGTTTTAGCAATCAAGGATCTAATTGAAGAATATCCAGAAGTTGTTTCTGGTGCCCCACACTTTACTCCTATCGATCGCGTTGATGAAGTTTCAGCAAATCGCAACCTTTGCTTAGCGGAGAAATTAGACCACTTACCCGCTCTTCCGAGTAACCGCATACAACCTCAAATGTTATTAAGTTTAAGTGTGGATGAAATAAAGCAGCGCCTATTTGATTTGCACGATATTGAAAGCTAGATTGAATTGACCTATTTCAATCCGGCTACATCCTGAACATTTATGTCTGAAGATTCCACACAACAACCTTTAATCACACGCAAAGGTGCATTGATCGACTTGGTCCTCGCTGTTTTCTTTTTTCTTTTCATGCGGGAAGTGCTCATACCTCATGTTCCTTCTCAAGATCCTTTAGCAGTCAATATTGTTTCCAGTATGACATCTTTTTGCATGTCAGGAGTTTTTTGGATAGCCGCTGGCATGTTCCGTGTTACCTGGGTGGACTACCTCAGAAACAAGGAAAAAGGAAATTAATTAAAAACCTTGAACTCCTCAAGCGCATGGATCAACCCATCGCGAGGTGATCCGAGTATAGTGTAACCATCGTCGTTAGTTTCTTCTTTCGTTAATTCACCCTGATCTCTCAAACGGGCGACGAGATCATATCTGCTTAAGGGAATTAAATACTTTAAGATCTCACGCTTACCCGCAAAAATTTCTTCTAAACGATCTATTAGTCGAGGTACACCCTCCCCTGTCTGAGCACTTATAAAAACAGAATCTTTGCCAACTTTCTTTGCCCTAAGCCGTTCTATTTCATCGCCCCCACGGTCAACTTTATTGTAAACCGTTACTAGCTCGTTATCAGAAGCACCCAATTCAGCCAGTACCTTTTGGGTCGTGTCCATTTGAGCTTCATATTCTGGGTTAGACAGATCGACTAAGTGTAAAATTAAATCGGCAACAAGTGCTTCTTCTAGTGTGGCTTTAAAAGAATCCACCAAGCGGTGAGGTAATTTACGAATGAACCCAACCGTATCTGTTAATACAATTATTCGGCCTGTAGGTAAACGTAACCGACGACTAGTTGGATCAAGCGTGGCAAATAATTTGTCTGCAGAAAGAGCATTGGCACCTGTAAGAGTATTAAGCAAAGTCGTCTTACCTGCATTTGTATAACCTACAATGGCCACGGAAGGTAAAGGCAGGCGCTGCCTACGAGACCTTCCAGTTTGTCTTTGCTTGGAAACCTGAACAATTTCTTTACGGGTTACCGAAATCTGATCTCGTAACATACGTTGGTCGAGTTCGATTTGAGCCTCTCCTTCGCCCCGTTGTGTAACCCCGCCACCTCGCTGCCTCCCAAGGTGTGTCCAGGCTCGTCTTAACCGTGGTAAGGAATATTCCAAACGGGCAAGTTTAACCTGTAGCTTCGCTTCCTTGGTCTGAGCACGTTCAGCAAAAACATCCAAGATGATTTCATGTCTATCGATCACAAGTATCTTGCTTTCGTTTTCCCAATTTCTTTGTTGAGCAGGAGAAATTTCGTTATCAAAAACCATCACATCTGCATTAACTTCTTTTAATTCATCGAGGATTTCATCCACCTTTCCTTTACCAAGCATGTAGCGGGGCGAGGTTTTACGAATTCGAATTACCTTACGGCCCACTATTTGTATTCCCAAATTCCTAATCAATTCGTCGAGTTCATCCAGTAAGGAATTCGCTTCCTCACGATCTTTTTCAGTGTGTACGCATGCCAATAAGAAAGCACGCTCAACCAGCCTTGGTTTTTCTTTTACCTCAAACATCGAATAAATCCTACTTTTTGTTTACACAACAAAGCCCGGGTGCAAGTAGCACCCGGGCCTCATTTTAGAAAGGATATCCAAACGTATACTTAAACTTAAGAAACAGCTGCCTGAGCTGCTGCAAGACGGGCAGTAGGTACACGAAACGGAGAACAACTGACATAATTTAATCCGATATTATGGCAGAAAACGACACTTGAAGGATCACCTCCATGTTCTCCGCAAATACCCAACTTTATTCCACGACGAGAAGACTTACCCTTCTTGACCGCGATTTCCATAAGTTGCCCAACACCAGTTTGATCAACACTTGCAAAAGGATTAGCCGAAACCACATCCATTTCAGTGTAATTAGGAAGAAAGCTTCCTGAATCATCTCGGCTCATGCCGAGGGTTGTTTGGGTCAAATCATTCGTTCCAAAACTGAAGAACTGAGCTGTTTTAGCAATTTCATCTGCAACTAAAGCTGCACGGGGAATTTCAATCATGGTTCCAACCAAGTATTTCACCTTTTTACCCTTGGCCGCAAATACCTTCTTGGCAGTTGCATGAATAACCTCAACTTGTAATTCAAGTTCCTTGGCAAAACCAACCAACGGAACCATAATTTCGGGTTTTACCTCAATGCCAGACTCTTGAACAGCTAAAGCAGCTTCAATAATTGCCTGAGTTTGCATCTCTGTAATTTCAGAATAAGAAATACCTAGTCGGCATCCGCGATGGCCAAGCATGGGGTTAAACTCGTGAAGATCTTCAACGCGACGTTTTACTGAAGCTAAAGGAACACCGAGCTTTTTGGCGAGGTCACGTTGCGAATTTTGATCATGCGGAAGGAATTCGTGCAAGGGAGGATCCAATAAGCGAATGGTCGCAGGTCGTCCTTCCAATGCCTTAAATATCCCAGTGAAATCTTTTCGCTGAAAAGGCAGGAGCTTCTTCAATGCAGTCCGTCGATTCTTTTCATCATCAGCCAATATCATTTGGCGCATCGCATCGATTCGATTCCCCTCAAAGAACATATGCTCGGTACGGCATAGTCCGATACCACTAGCTCCAAAGGCGACTGCGTTGGCAACTTGAGTAGGTGAATCTGCATTGGTTCGAACATCCATCTTAGTTGCTTCTTCGCACCATTTCATCAATTTGGAAAAGTTTTGATAAGCTCGGCTTTTCTTCGGTGATAATTTTTTATCGACCAAAACCTGAATGATTTCAGATGGAGCAGTCTTTAACTCACCACCAAATACTTCACCATTGGTTCCGTTAATTGACATGAAATCACCTTCCTTGAAGGTTTTCTTACCAACTTTTACGGTACGGGCTTTGTAATCGATTTCCAAAGCGGCAGCTCCGCATACACAAACCTTACCCATTTGGCGCGCAACCAAAGCAGCATGCGACGAAACACCACCGCGAGCAGTTAATATTCCTTCTGCGGCAATCATTCCGCGCAAGTCTTCAGGAGATGTTTCTTGGCGCACAAGCAATACCTTTCCTGACTTGGCAGCTTCTACCGCGCGTTCAGCATTTAGGCAGACGCGACCAGATGCAGCACCTGGACCAGCAGGCAATCCCTTACAAAGGGTGTCAGCTGCTTTTTGGGCAGCCGCATCAAAAACTGGAGCAAGCACTTGATCTAACTGATCGGCTGGCACGCGGTTGATCGCGGTCTTCCAATCGATCAAACGTTCCTTGACCATTTCAACCGCAATACGCACTGCTGCTAGCCCGGTTCTTTTACCGTTTCGCGTTTGCAACATGTAGAGTTTCTCTTCCTCGATGGTAAACTCGAAGTCCTGCATGTCCTTGAAATGCTTTTCCAAAGTTTTTTGAACCGCAACTAGTTCCTTGAAGGGGTTGGGAAGAACTTTTTTGAGTTGAGCGACAGGGCGGGGCGTACGCACACCCGCAACAACATCTTCCCCCTGAGCATCGGTAAGGAATTCACCATAAAGTACCTTCTCTCCTGATGCCGGGTCGCGAGTAAAAGCGACTCCGGAACCCGACTTTTTTCCAGTATTTCCAAAAACCATCGCTTGAACATTCACCGCGGTTCCCCACGCTGCGGGGATACCATATTTCCGACGATATACAATAGCTCGGTCATTCATCCATGATCCAAATACCGCTCCGACAGAACCCTCAAGTTGCTCCCAAGGACAAGTGGGGAAATCTTTTCCAGTACGTTTTTTAACCAAAATTTTGAATCGGTTAACCAATTCCTTCATCTGGGTTACGGAGATTTTAGAATCATCAACCTCGCCTTTTTGCTTAGGGAAAATCTCTGCCTTAAATTTTTCAATTATTTCTTCAAATGGGTCATGATCTTCAGAAGGAAGCTTTTGTACTCCCATGACCACATCTCCGTACATTTGAATAAACCTACGGTAACAATCCCAGGCAAAACGTGCATTTCCAGAGGAGGTAGCCAATGCCTCAACAGTTTCATCATTCAAACCAAGGTTGAGGATGGTATCCATCATACCTGGCATAGAATCGCGAGCACCTGAGCGGACAGATAATAAAAGAGGGGTCTTTAAATCGCCCAATTTCTTACCCAACTGTTTTTCCATTAACTCAACGGACTTACGGATTTGTGAATCCAAAACCTTAGGATAGGTGCGTTTGTTAGCATAGTAATGGGTACAAACTTCAGTGCTAATGGTAAATCCTGGAGGCACGGGCAATCCGATCCGGGCCATCTCAGCTAAATTGGCTCCTTTTCCTCCAAGCAGTTCACGCAACTTGGCATCTCCGTCCGTCTTCTTTCCGAAGTCGTAGACATATTTAATGTCTTTGGCTTTATTGGCCGTCTTGGCGGGGGCTTTCTTGGCCGATTTAGTTTTGGCCGATTTAGTCTTCTTTGTCTGTGCCATGTGTAAGTGGTGGGTTTATGTTTTGGGATCTAATTTACTGGGGGAAAATATAACAAACCGTCAAATATCTAAACAATGTGCGGACTTGTCAACGGAGCACTTTTATAACCAAGCAACAGTTGAAATTTTCATGAACATTAAATTTTTTGCCCAATACAAATTTCTCTTAGTAAATGAAATTTGTGCTGCTTGACTAAGATTCCAAGCTAGACGGCTCGCGGTTTTTAGACCAAAATTATAGGTTCCTATATTTTGTGATACGTAATTTGCTAACTCTTGAATGATGACCCCACCACCTCCCCAGGATAATCCACAAACTTTTGGCCAACGCTTTCGCGAGCGTGGACTAGTTGGAGCTTTAGGGAAAGCCAAGGCAGGCAAAAACGATCCAAATAAAATGCATTTTTTAGAGCATTTGGAAGAAATGCGCTGGGTAATTTTTAAATCCTTTGTTGCCTTTGTATTAGGATGTGTGGTGGTAGCGGCCTTTTTGGGCGATTCAGTCCGACTGCTACAACGGCCCTTGATATCGGCGGTTCAAGACTTTGGTAACCTGTCGATTGACCTACAGGCAACCGGACTCTCGCAGTACCAAGCGAATTTGGAAGAACAGGGCGTTGAATTAATTGACTTAATTCACGCCACGGAAAATGACCTTATAAATTGGGGAGTTGCTGACCCTCAACATCGTTTGCGATTGCTCATTCATTTTGCCGGTGGCAAAGACCGAAATTTATTGCAAGTTATTCGTTCCTACTCGCCCATTTTCATTGCTATGAAAATTTGCTTCCTCGGAGGGTTGGGTCTCTCTCTTCCCCTTATCTTTTATTTTGTGGGAAGTTTTGTGACCCCTGGTTTAACCTTCAAAGAAAAAAAAGTCTTTTTTCCTGGCTGTTTAGCCGCCACTTTCCTTTTTTTGGCCGGTTCTGGGATGACTTACTTTTTCATCCTTCCCCTATCCCTGGCCTTTACTATCGAATTTTCTTTTAATGTATTAGGGCTCGAAATATACCGTCCAGAGGCCGGAAATTATTACAGTACTGTAATTTGGATGACATTTGCTGTAGGTCTGGCATTCCAATTTCCATTGGTATTGATCTTGTTAATCCGTATTGGAGTACTAACTGTTCAAAAATTGCGCTCAAGTCGGAGGTTTGTTCTTGTTATCTTAATGGTCTCTGCTGCTCTCATTACTCCGGGTGGTGACCCAGTGAGTCTGTGTATCCTTACAATCCCCCTTTATTTTCTCTTTGAGATATCCATATTAGTGGGCATTTTGATTGAAAGAAAAAAGGCCTCATCCGAAGCTGAGAATTCAAAAAGTTCAGGAATTGCGGGATCCCTCATACTACTTTTTTCTTTAGTAATATTAGGTAGCGCTGGAGGTTGGTTGTATATGAATTGGGATAAGGCGGAATCTATTTTCCTAAACCTTCCTCCAAAAGCTTCACCTAAACCCGACTTGCCTCAGTCTCCAAGAACTCTCCAGACACCTATTACTAAAGAAGAGTTCATTATAGAACTGACTCCCATAATAAATTCAAAGGAAAACAATCAATCGAACTTTCCCGAAACCGGTACTTATCGAGCCAGTGTAAAACGCTGACTAATTTCCCCAAAAAATAATAAAGCCTACCTTACTTCACTTGAATGCCTGAATACGATAACCTCGAAAAGATGAGAGTCGACCGATGGTTATGGTCCGCCCGATTATATAAAACAAGAAACATGGCATCGGAAGCCTGTAAGAAAAACTGGGTTAAAATAAATGACCAGCCCCTTAAAGCATCTAAGGAGATTAGAAAAGGGGATATTATTTCGATCAAACTAGGTCCATTGCAAAAGGTGGTAAAGGTAGAAAATTTGAGTCAAAAGCGGTTATCTGCACCTCTAGCTCAAAATCTTTTGAGCGATCTGACCACTCCCGAGGCTTATGAAAAAGCAAAAGAACATGGAAAGCGACTAACTCTTCGAATTACTAATAAGAAAGGAACAGGCAGACCCACTAAAAAACAAAGGAGAGACCTGGAAGATTTTCTTTATCCCGATTAAAATTCTTTTCCTACCCTCCCTTTTATTTCTGTAACAGATTCTTTAATCGCCATCAACTAACCGCCCAAGCCCTCCTAAGACCGAGCCTTCCCCCTTGTCTTTTCCCTGAAAAGACGGGGCGGACTGGATTACACGATCTGCTAAGCGGGAAAAAGGAAGGCTTTGCAACCATACACGCCCATGGCCACGTAAGGTTGCAAGAAATAAGCCTTCCCCACCAAAAAACATTGATTTTAAACCACCAGCCATTTGCACATCAAATTGAAGACTAGATTCAAAAGCAACCACACAACCAGTATCCACCCGAAGGGTTTCTCCTTGTAACTCTTTGGTTACAACTGTTCCTCCGGCATGTACGAATGCCTTTCCACTTCCTTGTAATTTTTGTAAAATAAATCCTTCACCTCCAAAAAAACCCGCACCTAGACGCTTCTGAAATGCAATGGAAATTTGAGTGCCTAAGGCGGCACAAAGGAAAGAATCTTTTTGACAAAGAACTTCCCCTGAAAGCTTTTTAAGATCCATACAAATAATTTTCCCCGGGTAAGGAGCAGCAAATGCGACCTTTTTTTTCAATATTCCATGATTAGTAAAGTGGGTCATGAAAATTGATTCCCCGGTAAGAACTCTTTTACCCGCGTCAAATAATTTGCCAAACATACCTTGGCGAGGTTTTGACCCGTCTCCCATTTTGGCCTCAAATTCAATACCTTCTTCCAAATAATTCATGGCACCTGCTTCGGCCACCACAGTTTCTTCGGGGTCTAGTTCAATCTCAACGATCTGCATGTCGTCGCCAATCAATTCATAATCTATCTCGTGTGTTTCCATAGATTTGAGATTCAAGGCCTATCAACTAAGTTCATCAAGTTTGAAAAATCTTTTAACAAAACCCAAAAAGCTTACCTGCATCGAAACTCCGCCTCCGAAAAACCTCTTGCCACAACCTCTTGGCAAAGACATTAAACTAGTTATGAAGAAGTCACTGGCTCCTTGGATTTGCTCCCTCGCTCTCATACCATTTGTTTCTTGTGTTCATTTAAGTAATACAAGCACAGACCCACTGACCTTTTCCACTGACCAAACCGTCATGCTCCATTGGTTGGAAGTCGACGACACAGGCGTAGTTCGCGAAGCCGAAATCGAGGGCAACCTTACCAAGCAGATGGAACCCTTCAGTGGTAAGGCCATCGAAACTTTTGAGCAAAGCCCTACGAAATCAATTTCTTCCTGGAAAGATGGTAAGCGACACGGGATCACCCTAGAATATTTCTACAACGGTAGAAAAAGAACCTCTATAGTTTATAAAAACGGCAATCGCCACGGTCCATCTCAAGAATTTCGAATCACTGGCGAGTTATGGCGTGAAGAAACTTATCAAGAAGATCAACTAACCGGACCAAAATCAGAATGGCACCCCAACGGGATTAAAAGTTTTCAGGTCGAAATGCGGAAGGGGGTTGCTCACGGAGAAGCCAAAGAGTGGTACGCGGACGGAACCGAGAAATCAGCAACACTCTACAGACACGGGTTGCGGGAAGGTCCATCCTCGGAATGGTACCCCAACGGACAACAAAAACTCGGTCTCTTTTATCAAAAAGATCAGCAACACGGTCTTAGGACAATTTGGTATGAAAATGGTAAGAAGCGCCTCTCCGCCCAATTCTTAGACGATAAGATGGAAGGTAATTCCAAGGGATGGTACCTTTCTGGGCAACAACAGTTTGACTATAATTTTAAAAACAACCTCGAACATGGCGTATGCACCGAATGGGACGAGATCGGAGAAAAAATATCGGAAATTCGGTTTAACAACGGTGTTCCTGCCCAAGATTTATTAACCGGACAAAGAATTGCTACCCCCATTTCCCCTCTTATTGCTGAAGAATCAAAAGAAAAAGAACCAGCTTCAAAAGAAAGCTCGGAAGGGATTGATGCATTAGAAAAAATCGATCTGCCTCCTTTGCCCGAAAAAGAAAAAAATAAAAATCAACCCATTCCAAGTAATAAACTATCCAAGCCCATCCAACTTGATGAGGGCAAACAGGATAATTCCGATGAAAAGGTTCCTGAAGATCCTAAAACGGAATTACTTCCTGCGTCAAAGGATCCGTTGCCTCCATCTATTCCTGTTGAAATTCTCCCACCTCCCCAACCAAAGCCAGAAAAAGTTATAAAAAAGGCACCTGAGAATACTTTACCCCCGCCACCTCCTGCACCAGCTCCTGCACCTTCTTTCAACCCGTTTGGTGATTTACCACCGCCTGCAGAGCCTCAATCAAAGGAATCATCTTTCCCCCCTCAGCCCAAATCTGAAGCCCCTTTTGGAAATGATCCATTCGAGGTACCTGATACAAGTAATTTCCCCGCTCCGCCTACTCCAGATACTTTTGATCCTTTTGGAGAAGAATTACCCGATGAATCAAATACAAACCCTTTTGAAGAAACTCAGCCTTCTCCGGGAAGTCCTTTAAACGATCCTCCCGCACCACCGGCTACCTTTGATCCGTTTGGAGAAAGCACTGACAACCCACAAAGTAACAATGATCCTGAAGAAGTTCCTTTAGGAGATGTTTTTGCTAACCCTGCTCCAACAGAATCTGATAAGAAAGATTTTACAGAATTTCCGGAACCACCCCCACCGCCACCTACATTTGATCCATTTGAAAACTAAGAAGTTTTGCAACGCTTCTTTAAGCAAATCAAAGTGATCAAAAAATACAAGTGGCAGCCCGGCAGGGATTCGAACCCCGACTGAAGGTACCAAAAACCTCTGTGCTACCATTACACCACCAGGCTACGGGATTCACATACTGCTTTATCATCCGATAAAGTCAAGGAACTACCAAATCTCAAATTTATGATGCCTAAACCCAAATTCAAACGAATTATTCTTAAAATCAGTGGGGAAATTCTCGGAAATCGAGCAGCAGGTGAACCCATTTTTGCTCAATCTTTAGAAAAGATCTGCGGTGAAATAAAAGCGGTTTCTGATATGGGTGTAGAGGTTGGACTTGTAGTAGGTGGTGGTAATATTTTTCGAGGTTTGCAAGGTACCGACAAAGGCATTGACCGAACAACAGGGGATTCGATGGGTATGCTTGCCACGGTTATCAACGGTCTCGCTTTGATGGATCGATTGGAAAAAATGGGGGCTGTAGTGCGAGTACAAAGTGCCATTCCTATGGATAAATTAGCCGAACCCTACATTCAACGCCGGGCAATTCGGCACCTCGAACGTGAAAGAATAGTTATTTTTGTGTCAGGCACTGGAAATCCATATTTTTCTACCGATACTACAGCTGCGTTAAGAGCCAGTGAAATTTCCGCCGATATTATCTTAAAGGCGACCAAGGTGGATGGTATTTATGACAAGGACCCACACAAGCACGAAGACGCCAAAAGGTTTTCTGAACTTACTTACATGGATTGCTTGGAAAAACGCTTATCGGTCATGGACTCAACCGCTTTTTCTCTATGTATGGATAACCGCATGCCCATTCTTGTTTTTGACCTTCAACAGGAGCAATCGATTCGCAAAGCGGTTTGCGGTGAATCGATTGGAACGATTGTTCGCTAGGTATACCTATTTAATTTATACAATACAAAACCCTACAATATTATGGATACCGAAGTTATTTTTAAAAAGATAAAAAGCGACATGCAAAAGTCTGTAGATCATGTCTTAAGTGAGTTTGCCACTCTACACACAGGCAAAGCAAATCCCTCGATGATCGAAGGAGTTACAGTTGATGTCTACGGATCCGCTATGAAATTAAGAGATGTTGCTGCCATCACTACACCAGACTTGCGAACCCTGCAGATTCAAGCCTGGGACAAAGGGACTGTTGCTCCTATCGAAAAAGCACTTATCGATGCAAAACTTGGCATTAATCCAGTTGTTACTGGTGAACTCATACGGTTACCTATCCCCGAGTTAAGTGGGGAAAGGCGGGAGGAATTATGCAAAATGGCTCAGGGCTTCGCGGAAAATGG
>JABBBW010000156.1:14568-30104 GCA_018607205.1 Opitutales bacterium
GAAGGATTGGAATTCGAGCTTCCCGCAAAGAAGGTTTAGATACGCTAAAATCTCTACAAAAAGAAGGCCTTCCCGAAGATGACTTTAAGAGGGCAGAAAAAGAGGTCCAAAAATTGACTGATGATATGGGAGACCAAATCACTCAAGCAGTGAGTGCAAAGGAATCTGATTTAAGAAAAGTCTAAAGCAAAAGTTATTAGGCAAATTGAGAATCAAACAAACTTCGTTTGCTTGAGGTTTGCTCTATTTACCTTTTCTCGCATTTTTGACGCTTAGGACGATGTAATAGATGAAGCGAGTGGTAATCAAATTAGGAACCGGTCTTTTATCAGCTGGTAACGGGAACATCCGAGTAGAAAGAATTTCTCAAATTTGTTCCGGTATAGATCTGCTCAAGAAGCAAGGTATTGATGTTGTGCTTGTTAGCTCTGGTGCCGTTGGCTTAGGCATGGGGAAACTTGGTCTTGCTTCAAGGCCAGATGACTTGTCTGTACTTCGTTCATGTGCTTCAGTTGGGCAAAGTGAACTGATGCACGCATGGAAATCTGCCCTCAGTGCCCATGATTTTTTGGCCGCCCAGATTTTGTTAACCCGTGAGGATTTTAATGAAGAAGCAAGATCAATAAAAGTAAAAGAAACAATAGATTCTCTGCTCGAAAGAGGTGTAGTTCCAGTCGTCAATGAAAACGATTCAATTAGTGATGAAGAATTAAAATTTGGTGATAACGACATATTGTCAGCTCTTCTAGCCTCCCTAACACAAGCCGAACTTCTAATTATCCTGACAACCGCAAAAGGCTTAATGACATCGGTAAATTCTGGTGTACTTGTTCCGTTTGTGAGTGAAATTAATTCTGAGATCGAAAAAATGGCAGAAGGTACGACCAGCCCGACCGCGATGGGTGGAATGGCTACTAAAATTGAGGCAGCCAAAGTGGCGACAAAATCAGGTTGTGCAGTATTTATTGGATGTGGGGAAACCCCAGGTCGACTTCCGCAAATTATCGAAGGTAAAACCGAGGGTACTTTTTTTGCCCCCGCGGGCTTAGAGTTAAAGCAACGCAAGAAATGGCTGGCTTTTTTCCCAAGCCCTCAGGGATCAATCGAAATTGATCAAGGAGCCTGCACGGCTATCCTTGAACAAGGTGCGAGCCTCTTAGCCAGTGGGATTTTACATTCAACCGGTTCCTTTGGACGGTCAGATGTAGTATCTATCCTCGATCCGACAGGTAAAATCATTGCCCGGGGAATTGCCCGTTTTGCAAGTGAAGAGCTTGAAAATATTATCGGAGCAAGTAATGAAACCGTGATCAAGACTTATTCCTGGAGCAATCGACCCGAGGTTGTTCATCGTGATTTTCTTGCACCTCTAATATCCAAAGCAAGTTCAGCATCATCTTAACATGTACGACTACGAAGACGAAGAAGACGATTTATTTGGTCCGCCACCCCAATCAATCAAGCCTGCCACTGGCGAAGGCATTGATTTTAAAAAAGAGTTAAACGCAGACCAGTACCAGGCGGTCACTGCACCAAATGGTCCTGCTTTAGTTCTGGCCGGAGCCGGTTCGGGTAAAACACGTACCTTGACCTATCGGGTCGCTTACCTCTTGGAACAAGGAGCTCCTCCGGAATCTATCCTCCTGCTCACTTTTACCAACAAAGCATCTAGGCAAATGCTTGAAAGAGTTGAAGAATTGACCGGCATAGGCGGTCACAGATTTCTTGGTGGTACCTTTCATCATGTCGGTGGCCAGGCACTGCGCATGTTTGGAGATTTAATCGGTCTACCGAGAAGTTTTACCATCCTCGATGATGGTGATTCCGACGCACTCTTAAATGAAATCATTCGGGAAATTGACCCCGACTTCTTTAAGGCAAAAGAAAACCCCAAGGCAAAGCCGATCAAAGGATTGATAAGCTATGCCAGAAATGTGGGAAAAGATGTCGAAGAGGTAGCCCTCGCTCGTTATCCGTCGAACCGTGAACTTGTCTCAAAAATTGAGCATTTCTTCGACGCTTATACCCGAACGAAATTAGCTCGAGGTTTAACCGATTACGACGACCTACTTGTCTTTTGGTTAACGCTTATGGAAAAACACGAAGATGCACGCACCTATTTCCAAAATCGTTTTTCCCATGTCCTTGTAGATGAATATCAGGACGTGAATTTGCTCCAAGCCAGTATTGTAGACCAAATTGCTTCAAACCATCAGGTAATGGCCGTAGGTGACGATGCTCAATGCATCTACACCTGGAGAGGGGCAGACCTCGATCAGATCCTTTCTTTTCCAGAGAGGCACCCGGGAGCTAAAATTTATAAAATCGAAACCAATTACCGAAGCTCTCCCGAAATCCTTAATTTAGCCAACGGAATTCTTGAGAATCGAACGGCTGAGAAAAGTTTTACTAAAGAATTAAAGGCATCCCGACCACACCATGAATTACCCAGAGTGGTACCAACCTTGGAAGCTTATCAACAGGCTGATTTTGTAATCTCTAAAATTGAAGAGCTTTATGATTCCGGTGCAAACTATGATCAAATCGCCATCCTATACCGAGCTCATTATCACGCTATGGAGCTACAGGTTGAACTCTCTCGTCGCGGACTTCCTTTTCTCATAACCAGTGGATTGAAATTTTTCGAACAAGCTCATGTTAAGGATATGGTCGCCCAATTAAGATTTGTGGCCAACCCCAAAGACAGTACTGCTTTCTTCCGTTTTGCTTGCCTACTCCCTAAAATTGGAGAAAAAACCGCAATCAAACTGTTAAAACTGGCTACCCAAGTTGCCGCTGAGAAAGCGGTCTCAATCTGCCAGGTCTTGGGAGAAGAAAAAGTATTTAAAAAAGTTCCAGCAGATGCCAAGGAAGACTGGGAATCGATGGCTGAAACCTTGGCTAACATTGATGTGATTGCAGCTACAGCAACTCCATCCGTTGTGGTCGAAGAAGCCATTGGCGGGTGGTATCAAACCTACCTACGAGCAACCTTCGAAAACTGGCCGAGAAGGGAAGAGGATTTAGAAAGCCTAGTTGATTTTGCTTCCAAGCATCAAAGTTTAGCAGAAATGCTCTCACAATTGGTACTTCTTAGCTCAGAATCCGGAGATCGAGTAGTTAAACAGGGAGAAAGCTGTATTCGATTGTCCACTATCCACCAGTCTAAAGGCCTGGAGTATCCCCATGTATTTATCATCGGCTTGGCGGATGGACTTTTCCCCAATAAACGGGCAATTGACGGGGAGGGTGACTTGGAGGAAGAAAGAAGGCTCTTTTATGTCGCGACTACCCGGGCAGAACGATCTTTACACCTACTCTACCCCACCCTCGCCAACCAAAAAGGTATGCCCGTTCGACTTATGCAGAGCAGGTTCATCAAAGAACTTCCCGAGTCGCGTTATGAGTTACTCAATGCACATTCACGCCACGGGCATAGAAAAGAGCGATCATTCGGAAATTCAAACTGGGGAAATTCCGGTGGTGGGTATAAGGGTTACAAAAAATTTGGGTATTAGCCTTCGAGTGCATTCTTGAGTGAGCTCCAGCACAAGGTCGCACAATCCACTCGTTCGGGAAATTGAACCAAGGATTGGTATACCACTAGCTCGCCCTGCCAATGCTCTGGTGCTTCTCCGCACTCGATCCATTTTTCGACCGATTGTATCGTTGTTCGGGCACTCTCAATAGATTTACCTTCCAACTCACTACACATAATTGATGCACAGGCCTTGGCTAATGCAGAACCTTCAACTCGAGCAACCATCCGCAATATCTGATCATTGTGTACCTGTATTTGCACACAACAAAGATTCCCTGTTTTACGACTCTTCCATTCGCCGGAATGAGAGATATCGCACAATTCATCTTGGCCACAAGGATTATTAGCATGTTCCTCGAGAATTTCTCTTAACAGCCCTTCTTCCTTATTCACTTAAAAAGCATTCTTCCACATCATTGATTCAACCGGTAATGAAGAACGTTGATTGTACTTAGCAGAGGCCTTGTTGGAATAATCTACCTCGACTTCTCCCTCCACCAAAAAATAAATGAGCTGCCCGATGGGCATTTCTGCATAGACTCGTACTGGTTGAGAAACAGAAATTTCCAACGTCCAATGGTTACAAAATCCAACATCTCCCTTACCCGCTGTTGCATGGATATCAATGCCCAACCTGCCCACGCTCGACTTCCCCTCCAAAAAGGGGACAAAACGACGAGTTTCGGTATATTCCAAAGTGGCTCCCAGGTAAGTTTGCCCGGGTCTTAAAACAAATCCATCTTCGGGTATGGTAAAATGTTCCACCTGATTATGCTTACGGGCATCAATTACATCATCCACATAACAGGCAAGGTGTGGAGAAAGATGGACATCGTAGCTGTTTGTGCCAAGGCAAGTACGGTCATAGGGTTCGATAACAATATCCCTGCGTTGAATTGCATCTAAAATGGCTCGGTCTGAAAGAATCATAACTAATTTGCTAAAGGTTAATCTTGCCGGGTCAAAACAAAGCGACCCCGAGTTTTTCACCCGGGGTCGCATCTAAGATTCTTGATTAAGTATGAATTAGATCACTCGAGTTTTTCCAGGTACTGGTGCATCGTACCCTCCAGCAGAATTCATTTGTACAGGGGCTTCGCTTTCCCAAGTAAGGGAATCAATATTAGGACAAAGTTCTACCTTCGAATTTAATGCCTGATCAAAGGTGACCTCCTTACCGGAATAAGTGGCGCAACGACCAAGGATATTGGTCATGGTGCTTTTCGCTCCATAATCTCCCTCATTGTAAACTTCCCCCCTTGCCAATGCATCAATCATATTGAGCTGCTCTTGTTGATGACCGCCTACTTTCTTACCAGGATAACGCCAAGGATCTCCAGATTTTGGAAAGATTGTGTGAGGACCACCTACTTGGCTATAACCATCAGTTCCATATATGTGTTCAGATACATTTTGGGAACATCCCTTAATATGTCGGCATTGGCTGTACATCCTAAATCCGTCCGCATATTCAAACTCAACGAAATGATGATCAAAAATTTCTCCGTGATCTTTCCAATCAGGGTCATTTGCTGGATTGCCGCGCACTTGGCGACCTCCATGACCGTTCGCTTTGATCGGATAGGCTCCCTTGATCCAATTAATGATATCCGTGTTATGTATATGCTGCTCAACAATATGGTCTCCACAAAGCCAGTTAAAATAAAACCAATTACGAACTTGGTATTCCATATCATTCTGGCTGGAAGTTCTTTTCTTGGTCCAAACCCCTCCCCCGTTCCAAAATACACGAGCATAGGAAAGGTCACCTATCGCACCATCCTGAATGCGCTCAACAGTTTCTATATAATTAGGCTCGTGGTGGCGTTGAAGACCAACGGCAACCATAAGATTCTTTTGCTTGGCAATTTCATTTGCTGCGAGAACTCTTCTAATTCCTGCTCCATCTGTGCCAACTGGCTTTTCCATAAAGACATGTTTGCCTTTGTTGATGGCATGTTCGAAGTGCAAAGGACGAAATCCAGGTGAAGTGGTTAGGAGAACCAAATCAACATTGTCCATTTCCATAACCTTCTTGTAGGCATCTAAACCGGCAAAAATGGTATCATCTGTTACCTTAAGCTTATCTTCATGCCCAACATGCTTGAGGTAATTCTGGGCTCCTTTGGCTGTATCCATGAAAGCATCTGCCAGTGCCACACATTCAGTCTTGTGAGGTGAGTTCATTACTTGAGCAGCGGCACCTTTTCCCCGCCCTCCACAACCGATCAAAGCAAATCGAATAACTTCTTTTCCTTTGCTCTTTGCCGTTAGAATATTGGGAAAAGAAACCGCAGCACTAGCAAGGGCTGCTGATCCCATGAAATTTCGTCTACTTACTGAATCTTGGTTACTCATTATTATAGTTTTATGTTATTAGTTTAGGAGTTAAGTTTAATACATCAAAGTCTAGGCGGCTGAGGCAAACTATCGTACAGTCCATCCAATTCTCCCACCGACCATCGAATGCCTGCAAGGAAGTGTTCCAATAAAAAAGGTGTCCACCAAGTTGCTTTGTTGTGTCCAAAATTTGAATAAAATACTCTCCCTTTTCCATAAGACTTAACCCAGGAAACGGGATAATCTTGAGTAGGAGACTTTCCAGATTTCCCACTTTTATTTGCGTCCAAACTTATTAAAACACGCAGGTTCTTACGATCGTAACCTTTGTATTGATAGATCTCATCTGAAAATCGAAAGGTTTTGGCAGAAAAGCTTTTACACAAAGCATGCCCAGGATCTTCTACCCTAAAGGGCCATGTGCCACCTGCATTCCAAGGGTGTCCATCAAAACAACCTCCAATCATATTTGTGTATTCTTGCCATTTGGGCATACCCGCATCTGAAGCTCCGTGAAAACCGACAAAACCATTGCCTTTCCTAATAAAATTCAAAAGTGCACTTCGCTGTTTTTGAGTGACAAAAGCCTTTTCCACACGGGTGCAATTATTAAAAATTAATCCATCAAACTCTTTTAGGTTTTCTACTGAAAAATCTTCAACCGACTGAGAAAATGTTGGATTAAAGGCTCCAGTCTTTTGTGCCAAAGCACGTAATGCCTTAACTCCGGTCGGAATTGACTTGTGAGCAAATCCACTCGCTTTCGAATAGACTAGAATTTGAGGAACTTTTTGAGATTTAACAGGCGGAACTGTTTGAAGTGCTTTTTCTATCTTTTTTAACTCAGGATCTGGAGATGCGGACAGGCAAGTAAGTCCAAAACAGAGTAAAATAGTAATATTTCTAAACATGCAAAATTTTATAAAAACATCATATTCCATAAAAAAAGGAGAGCAAGCAAGGGAGAATACCCAAGAATATAAATTTATTCTAGAGGACTTTCTTCAAATTCAGACTTCTTTTTAGCACTCAGGACAAGTTCCAAAGAGTTCCATCACATGGGACAATTCAGTGAATCCGTAAGATCTTCCTACCTTTTCCAATTCTTCGGCCATGCATATATCCACTCGTTCGGTACGACCACAGATTCGGCAGGTCAAATGATGGTGGTGGTCATGTCCATGGGACAGGCAGAACACTTTTGTTCCATTTTCCCGAACTCCAAGTTGAACGACTCCAACACGATCGAACTGTTCAAGCGAACGATACACTGTTACCAAGTCACATGAACCGGAGGGAAGTTGGGCGTGTGCCTCTTCAGCGGACAATGGATTCTCGGCTTTTGCCAAAACCTCTAGCATCGCTTTTCGCTGTTTGGTCAACCGCAAGCCAGCCTCGCTTAACTGAACTAATGATTTATCGACCAAAGAGTTTGACATAAGTAATACATTACATGCTCTCCATATTTTTACTATTGGGCAAGATGTAACCGACTAGATCGTTTGCCATGGTCCAATTTTTCGGGCAAAAGAATAATCGTGAATCCTTTACTCTTAGACAAGCCCTTCGAAAAATGGCAACTTGGCAATGTTCCAACCTACCGAATGGAACAGTTGCGCCATTGGATCTTTGAACAAGGGTGCTTCGAATGGGAAGAGATGACCAACCTGCCCAAATCTTTTAAGCAAGAACTTTCTACTCATTGGGACTTGTGTCCTATGGAAATACTTCGGTCTCAAGGTTCAACCGACACCACCCGTAAATTTCTATGGAAACTAAGGGATGGACAACTTATCGAGAGCGTGCTCATTCCGGCAACTACCGGAACAAAAGGCATACGTTCATCACGGCTAACCCTTTGTGTATCCACTCAAGTGGGGTGCGCAATAGGATGTAAATTTTGTGCCAGTGGATTGGATGGCTTAAAGCGTAACCTGACAACTGGGGAGATCGTTGGTCAGGTCCTCCTCGCCCGCAATCAGGCAAATCGTAGAATTGATAATCTCGTATTCATGGGCATGGGAGAACCCTTGGCCAACCTACCTGCCCTTCTCCCTGCACTCGACCAAATTCTTTCTGAAAAGGGCTTAGGCATTGGGGCGAGACACCTGACACTCTCCACCAGTGGATTGGCCCCCAAGATCTTAGAACTTGCAAAATACCCCGCTCAAATACGCTTAGCGATTTCTCTCCATGGTGGGGATGATCAAACCCGCCAAAAAATTATGCCCATCAATGAACGCTATCCGCTCAACACATTGCTCGAATCATGTGAGAGATTTATCGCGGAGCGCAAAAAAATGATCACATTAGAATATATTTTGATCGAAGGTGTAAATGATGACCTTAAGCAAGCGGAACTTTTAGCAAGCCATGCACGTCGGCTTAATGCGAAGATCAACTTAATTCCATACAACCGCGTGGATGGACTTTCTTGGAAAAGGCCTTCCCTGGAACAAATTCGTGCATTCCACCAAAAGGTGGAGCAAGGCAACCCACCACGGGTAACTTTGCGTATGGAAAAAGGACACGACATAGATGCTGCTTGTGGTCAATTAAGGTTGCGCGAAAATAAAACTCAAAAAACATCCTGAGCTTACACGAGTTGGTTTCTCTTAGTCCGGCAACCTGATAAGAATTACATTTTTGATGAGCCCCGATGTATCATAAGTTGAAAAGCCCAATGGGATAGACATTTCAATCTCTCCCGTACGCATGGATATTTTCCTGCCTTCAACTTCACAATCAATCAATTGTTCATCATCAACCCAAAATTTTAAATGGGTTCTCATAACTCGTAATCGACAAGCATACCAATGATTAGTTCTGAATCGATGTGCCGTGGCCGCATCGTTTTCGGATGCATCAAAACCATCAATGCAAGATATCCCAACCAAAGCACCGCCCCACCCGCCAAGAATTAAGGTTCCATGACTTTTTAAATAAGGGAATGTGAGAGAACCAAAAAAATCTGTTCCCATAACCTTCATCGCGTCCCATCTGATTTCATAATTCACCCGTGGAAGTTCCTCACCAATCCAATGTATGCCGGTTAAAGCAATGCCAAACTCAAGCAAAGCACTTCCATTTCCATCAAGTCCAACTTCTCCCCGACCTGCAAAATCTGTGATTTCCCAATTTTCCAGGCTTTGGCCGTCAAACAGGATTTTCCGACTATCCTCCAATTCCTGTGGTGTTTCTTGGGCCAGGCAAGAAAGTACACTTAAGAACAAGCAAAGTAAGCTTTTAATCAAGGTGAGGCTATCTGATTGCATAATTGAATAAGGCACTAGAACCCCAAATAAAGGTTCTACTTTGGGCGTTCAATTACCTCAATCTCGTAACCTTCAGGTGCGTCGACAAAAGCAAAAATTGAACCTGACGAGCTTTGGGTTGGGCCATCACTCATGGGTACACCAATTGAATCTAAATGAGTTTGAAAATCTACCATACTATCAACCTCAAAGGCCAAATGCATTAAATCCTCCTGAACTTTCACTGGGCCGGATCCCGGGAAATAAGTAATTTCAATTTCTTCTTCACTGTTGGGCACAGCAAGAAATGCTAGCTTAGACCCACGTGGAGATTCATGCCTACGGGTGACCTCTAAACCAAAAACACGCTGATAGAATTCGAGCGTTTTTTCTAAATCATCCACCCGCAAACGGGTATGTAAAAATTTACAAACTACCATTTTGAAGTACGCCTTACTTTCGTCTCATGTTTGGCGACACACTCTTTATCTTGGCTGCTCCGCATGCATTCAATGCAGCTAGAGGGGCTTGCCAATTGGCTAATGGATCTGTCCAAATATGTACTACAAAATCTTCTCCATGCTTACTTTTTTCTCCAAGCAAGTAATCTTTAACATCGGGAAGGTCTAAGGCTTCAAACGCATTACCCATGTAATTGCCATCTACCCTGACCGAACCATCTGCTTCGATTTCTATATGGGATTCAGGCTTTGGTTTATTGTAACTACTTGGTGCAGATTTCCCCGGGAGGATAGCAGAAAGTTCTGCTTCAGGTTGCTTGATCATGGTAGTGACCATGAAATAAATTAATAGCAAGAATGTAACATCGATCATTGGAGTAAGATCGACTTCATCGACATCATCCAAAATTTTCTTAAAAGTATCCATGACCTTTTAAGTCTACTCCGCCGATTTAAAGGCACCAAAAACAATATTAGATTGGCCTCCCATTAAGACTTGTTCATGGACATCATTAAGAACCGATGCAGGGATATCTACATGGTACCTCAAAAAGACTTTCCATGTAGGATTTCTCGCTACGGCAACTGAAACTTGAGAAATATCAATCGGTTGTTCTCCCCAATAAATCATTTGACCCATCGAAGGGTCGTCATCCACAGAAATAATGGTGCGAGATGGAGGTGACTCGGGAATTTTGGCATTTGAAGCAATGCCAAGTTTAGGATCTGAAAGCTCGACATATTGTTCAGATACCTGTTTAGCAACGACCATGAAAAATACGATCAAAAGAAATACTACATCAATCATCGGAGTAAGATCCGGTGAATCGTTGGTGTCTGGCACTTCAAATTTCGCCATAATTTACAGTCTTTTCAAACAGTAAGTAAGGGAGAAAAAATATTCAATCAGGCAGGCTCAGGAGCGGCTTCCTCGAAAGTGTCTTCTTCATCTTGTTCCTCTGCACCACCCTCTTCATCAAAACCGCCACGGGCAGCACGTACAAGAGTGAAGACCATAGATCCTGTAACCTTGTTCACTTCAGCTGCTATGTTACCAAACTTTGTTTTGAAAAGAAAATATGAAATCAGGCAAGGGATCGCAACCACAAGGCCGGCAGCTGTCGTCCAGAGTGCGCTACCAATATTACCAGCCATCTGCTTACTTGCCTCTCCACCCATACCGGCACTGGTTAAGACGGCAAAGGCACCAATCATACCAACCACTGTACCGAGCAATCCAACCATTGGGGCAATTGAACCAACCGTGTTCAACATATTAATCCAGGTAAATGGTTTGGACATATGCAAGGCCGCGTTTTCATCTAATCCTTTTTCAATCGCTTCGATATCTAACTCGTCATCTTGTATCCGTTCCAAACCACCTTTCATAATCGAAGTAATGGGAAGTTTGTACTGGTCGCAAAGCGATTTCGCACCTTCGATGTCAAGGCCCTTGACTGCATCCATGATTGGATCAATTACATCATCCTTAATAAAAGCTTTCCTGCGAACATTGATACTGTTGAAAATAATCAATGTTATACCTGCAATAATAAGGAGTAAAAAAACAGTAAAGAAAGTGGGGCCCAAATTACTCCATGCTGCAACAAAAAGGTTACTGTCTTGAGCCGAAGCTTTGCTAACAAGCATCGTTGGCGAAAGAGTAGCGTAGAGAAAGAGTAGGCAGGCAGGTATACGTAAGGTACAAGGTTTCATAGTGCGGTTCATTGCGATTAAGGAATTAGAAAAGTAAGAAAATTGATCTAGGTCAATGAGGATTTGTTGGATTATGATTGGGGCAGTTTTGCCAGTCGTTCGATACTCATTTTTTCCCACTTGGTTTTAGGAAAGAATACCTTGATTTGATTGTAGACATTTCGGGCAGCTTCTTGAAGCTCGAGCTTTTCATAAGCATCTCCTGCCATCATTAAGGATTCAGGTAACCAATCTAGTCCAATCCGGGCATTGACTATACCCTCTGTAACTTCGAGTACAGATTGCCTGTAATAATCTGCAGACTTGAACTCATCTCCGCGGGCTTCGAATTGACGGGCATATTGAACGCGAAGTAAAGAACGCAATAATTTATAGAGCGAATACTCGTTGGTATTTCGAGCTGGTGGTTCTTCATCAAGTTTTTTCAGACCCTGCACTGCAGAATTGAACATTTTACCTGCTGCCGCTGCATATCTTTTATCTTTCGCCGCAGCCGGTGCATAGACCTCATACAGTTTCATGTAACAATAAACCGGCCATATTTCCAAAATTTTATTGTATGGACTATTCGGGTCCTTGGCTACAATCGGTCCAAGTCTAGCGTATTCACTGATCGCCTCGGTATAAAGCCCCTGGTTTCTTAATGAATCTGCCAAACGTAGATAGGAGGCATGATCTGCACTGTTATCCCGAATCGATATTCGCTGCAAAAGAGCTCGCGATGCTTTAGCAGAATCAGGATTTGATACAATCATTTTACCGCACAATTCAAGAGCAGCCTCGGAAAAATCTCTGTATCCATAACCATCCAGGCGAGAAAGATTTAAACGAGAGAGTAAATAAAAAGCCTCATTGTATTGCTCCATACCCAACAGACCCTTGACATAGGTTAAGCAATCATCGTGAATAGCAAGGTATTCAAAGGGCATATCAAGAAAGAGCATGACTTTGTAAACCTCAGGTCGTAATGCGGTCAGTACACGGGGGTCGTATTGCTCGTTAGACAAGTAGTTGAGGTATGTTTTCGCGTTTCTTGACCAGTTGAACTCAAATTTTTTGATATTCTGTCTCTGCAAACCACGCAACTCTAGTTCCAATCGCCCAGCACCCTCCATTTCTGCATAAATTATGCCTCGAGCCGAGTCTATGCCCAAAAGCTTCATTGGCTTAGTAGCAGCTGACTTTAGGTAATGTACTTTTACCGGGATACCACCACCGGCATATTTTTTAAAATAGTCTTCTGCTGCAGAAGCGGTGCTTGAACACAAAACAGCAACGATGAACAGCCAGCCCTTTGAACAAAAATTCTTTATCATTGGTACCTCCTTAGCCAATCATCTCTTCTTTTCTCCAGCCTGCTGACTTGATTAGAATTACCAATTCTTTCATAACAACTGATAGCTTGGTCGAAAGCTTTCTCGGCCCACTTACCTGAGGAAGCATACCTTGAGGTAGTGTCATCAAAATGTCGGGACGCTCCTTCAAAATCTCTCATCTCTTTGAGGCATTCCCCCATCATGTAAGAGCATTCACCTTTCAGCTCCATGGTGCTTTCATCGCTATCTCTGGCTTCACCAAAAGAAGCCTGAGCCAGAAGAAACTTTTCGCTGTCCTTATTGATCTTAGCAATTTCATACAATGCATGACCTTTGCGTAATCGGGCATTGTTAGAGTTAGGGTGCCACGGAGCATTGGTAATCGCAATGTCATAGCTATTAGCAGATTCTTCAAAATCCTTATTTTTATCGTGAACCTGACCGATTATATAGTTAGCTGAAAACAAAAGCTCACCCTGAGCATTGGGATAGACTTGAGAAAGTCTTTCCATCGCTGCAAGGGCATCTTTGAGTGAGTTTTGTGCCAACATCTTTTGGGCCATCCAAATTAGAACACTGGGACTGGCCGCAGCGAAATCATTTGTCTGGGGATTGTAGTTCGAACCAACCCGAGAGCCAACCCGGTCAAGATTTGCCCTCATTCGAAGTTCGAGGCTTTTTTGGCCATTGGACTCAGCGACTTGCAACATGGAAGCAAATGCCTTGGAGGGAGATAAATCTTTGGGGAATCGTGATTGTAATCCCTCATATTTTTTTAAGTAACCTTTAAATTGCTCGATGTATTTAGGGTTATTAAAAACGCCTCCTCGATACTTAACGATATCCTCATAGATTTTCGGGTCCATCTGATTGTATTGGGAAGAGAGCATGGACAAACTTTTGCTGCGATCGAGTATGATTTCCTGAACAGTACCTGATACCTGCTGTTCGATCCCTTTACGATCAGTATAGCTGAAAGATACTTGTTCTGAAGGATTTTGGAGTTTTTCCAAAACCTCTAGAGTTTGTCCAAATCGATCCTCATAATAACGATACTTTTCGCAGTATTTTTTAAGGAGATCATCAACACCAAGGTTTGCGGGATCATTTCCAAATTTCTCAATTTCATCAAAGTACAACTTTAACATGGCGGAAGGCTGTCCTAATTTCTCTTTCGCAAAACCAATTTTTTCGGTGGCCTTGGCTACTTGAGCCCCTTCTTGGGATCCATATTTCCCCATATAATCAGTGTATAGAGATTCGATTTCCTTGTAGCAGGAAGTTGTCGCGGCGTCGTAAAGTTCTTCAAATTGTAATTTTGCATCGCCGTTAAAATCATGATCCGCCAATGAAAACTCAAAGGAATCTTTCATATCCACCCGCAAAGCATCGTACTCTGCCTTGCCAACGCATTTATCTGAATCTTTATCGAAACTCAGGAAATGGTTGACCAAGCCTTCGGGGTTTTCACCCACTCTCTCCAATAGACCACCCTCATTGGCAACAGAATCAGAAATTAAACCAATTTGTTCTGTATTTTTCCGGACATTGGAATAACTAGCTCTTGCTTGTTGAATTTGCTTAATACTTGGCTGGGTGTCGGGTCCTAAACCACTTGTAGCAAGATCTCCCATGCTTAGGTAAACTTCTGCAACTAGTTTATCTTCTGGGAATAAAGTTACAAACTGGCTAAACAAACGAATGGCATTTTCGTTATCTTGAGATCCCTGAAAAGCAACTGCCAAGCGGAACATCGCCTGTTTTGCATACTCCTCATCCGGAGAAAATCTTGCTTGAGCTCCATTCGGCCATGAATCAACCAAGTTTTCTCCGCCGGATGCAACCGTTCTCCCTGAACCAACCTTTGTTGTAATATTCCAAAGTGAACCATTGGTCCATAAAAAGTAGCCTTCCCCGTTCGAGTAAACTGGATGATCGTTTAATTTGACCATTTCCATCTTACCATCCTTCTCATCATACATCGGCAAAAATACCCCATTCGGATCTGGAACCTCGAGAGGTTCAGACTCTTCTGGGTCAGGTTCTACAGGGTCTGGAGCTAAGCCCTCATCCAAATTACCATCGGTAATGTCAGTAGAATCAACTTCGGATGCAGGTGTTTTTTCTGCAGACTCATCAGTGGTAACAGGGTCATCTCCCCCACATCCAATTGTTCCCAAAATGAGCGGTAATGAAAGCAAAAAACTGATTCTAGGTGCCAACAAATTAGTAATGCTTTTTTTTGATGGGTATGTAGTCAACCAACTCATGATCATTCTTCCTCAATCGCTGCTTCGTCCAAAGGTAGGCCTTTGATACTGACCCCGACAACTGCACCGAGGAAAGGTTTAGCAGCATCATAGTTTCCACTGGCAAGCAAAGCCAGTCCACTCATGTAGTTAATACGGCCCATAGCTACGGTTCCTTGGAGTTCTTTCTTGTTTGCATAACCCAGGGATGGGTTAAAAGTTCCATTTTCGAAACCAGCAAATTTATTGAGCAACTTGTCAAATTCTTGGCGTTTAAAAAACTCGGCACCCATCATACCAATAAATTCACGAGAATATTTGTGTTCAGGCATAACATCTAAAAAGTCCTCACAAAGCTCAAAAAATCGGGCTTGGTATTCCTCAGCTTTTGCTTTTGCGGCAGCCGCTTTCTCTTTATCAACGGTAGCCAGGGAAGCTTGTAATTCCTCCACGATTTCCATTTGTGAAACCACCTCCTTACGATACGCGTTGGCCATAATAAAGGTAACATCGGCACGGAACTTTAATAACTCCTTGTTCGCCAAATACTCTTCACCCAGCTCAATTGACTTCTCACGGAATTTTACGGTGTTTGCAGATGCAAAGGCGGCATAAATGAAATTTTCCGCCATTTCATGATCAGGAAAGTCCCTGTAGAG
>JABBBW010000156.1:30114-44495 GCA_018607205.1 Opitutales bacterium
TAGAGCCAGTAAAATGCCCAGAACGACTCCCACTCCCTCTTACAAGCCTGAAAGTTATCCGCTTTTCTCCATCGTAAAACGGTAGTGAAGGAAGGAGTGTCCTTTGCTAGTTTTAGATGACTCCGAGCGCTTGTTGCCTTCATCGCCAATTCATTGATTCTATTTTTGAGAGATGAAACTCTCTTAGGTGGTAATCGTCTACCTTGTGAGTCAATAAATGACTGGATTTGATCTATTTCATAGGAAATTTCTTTTTCCCTTGCAGTGTAAAAGGTCACAATTTCTTCAGTCGTCATGGTTAGGGCAAAAAGAAGAGATGCTTCTACTTGTCTGTCCTTTTCCTTTAGAACCTCAGCCCCCTGCATCAGGTTCACATTTAATCGAAGATCAAAGCGGGCAGGAGTATCAGCTGACAACCTCGGAAGTAGAGGAAATACCTCGTCTATCCTTTTCTCTTTAACAAACATTTCCACCATGCAGGAAACAGCGTAAGCCGCTCTGTCTTCATCCTTGGCAAGGTCGGCAAATTTAAGTAACTCCTCGAAAGCTTTTTCACCACTTCTCCAATTTTGTTTAATGTGGTAACACTGAGCCCTACCATAATAAAGGTTCATTAAATCACTCCTCCTAAGAATTTTTTTCTTAAAAGGTTTATCCTCATCCAACAATTCTTCGATAACTTCTGCTGCTTCATCCCATTTTTGTAAAGCACGCAAGCAGGTAGTGCGTTGCTGCATAGCGGCGACTGCATTTTCATTTTCGGGATATTTCCCCACAAACTTTGCAAATGCATCCGCTGCCTTTTGCATGTTAGACATGTCTCCAGTTTTGCCAAAGTTTTGAAGGTATCCAACACCCCGGACGTATCCAAATTGTTCGAGAATTTTCTCAACCTCCGGATTTCCTTCACCGGCAAAGCGAATTTCAAGCTGATCTAAATACGGAGCTGCACTGGCATAATCTCCTTCACCAATTAATTGTTGAGCCTCGCTCATCACTTGCCGCATGGGCATATCCGCAGGGTTTTGCCCGTTCAAAGGAAATAATCCAAAGGAAAAGGAAACTATGCAAATCGCAGAAGAAGTGAGCTTAAAAAACATCTAGGAATTTTGGGTAACTTTTCGGATAAAAGACAGACCCGAATACACCCGCAAGCCTTTTCTTGGATGATTCTATTGGTAAACTCTAATGATAATTAAAAAAAGTAGCTTAAAGATGAATATTCTTTTAGATCATACAGCAAGGACACTCCTGAACAAAGTGACCAGGACTGTATTCCTTCAATGCCAAAGTCTGGCCAATACTTTTAGCATAGGATGGTGAACCCACACGATACCCAAACGCACAACCAGGGGGAGGATTAATCGGGGAAGGCACTTCTCCAGAAAGGGCGGAAAATTTCCCGCGCACTTGAGGGTTCGGCTGTGGGATGGCGTCAATCAATGAGCGTGTGTATGCATGCAGTGGATTGTTGATTAATTCTTCAGCAGATGCGATTTCGATTACCTTGCCCAAGTACATCACTGCGATTCGATCCGAAAGATGACGAACCACCGAGAGGTCGTGTGCAATAAATAGGCATGTTAAACCAAGGCGATTTTTTAGCTCCAGCAATAAGTTAAGAACTTGACTACGAATGGACAGATCAAGAGCAGAAACAGGTTCATCTAAAACCAAAATTTCAGGACTCAACGCAAGGGCTCGGGCTATACCAATCCTTTGGCGCTGTCCGCCTGAAAATTCAAAGGGATAACGAGAACCTGCATTTTCCGGCAATCCCACCAAGTTTAACAATTCCTTTACCCGGGCGGTTCTTTGGCATGAATCTCCTATCTGGTGAATAACCAAGGGCTCCTCGAGGATTTGTCCGACATTATGGCGGGCGTTGAGCGATTCTGCTGGATCCTGAAAAACCATTTGTACACGCTTCCGGTTTTCTTTGCCAAGCTTCCCCCCAAAATCTCCGAGTTTTTGTCCGTCTAAGAAAATTTCTCCGGCTGTTGGCACGTTTAATCCCACCACTGTTCTTGCTAAAGTAGATTTCCCACAACCCGATTCACCGACTAACCCAAGGGTCTCCCCCTTGGCTACCTTTAGGCTTACTCCATCGACTGCCTTACAGGTAGCCACCGGACGCATCCAAATTCCACCTTTAACAGGAAAGTGAACCTTCAATTGAGATATTTTAAGTAATTCCTCCATCAAATTGAACTTTGGTTATTCAAGCGTCCACATGCAGGACAATCCTCAACCCAATGATTCTCTTCGACCTCCACAAGGGGTGCCCGTACCTCCAACCACTCCTGCTCGTGAAAGTGAGGACTTCTTGAAGCAAAGCGACAGCCTGAGTTTAAATCTGCCAATGCTGGAATCATTCCCTGAATTACTGGAAGTTTGGTTTGCACGGGACCGGTAAGTGAAGGTATCGAAGCGAGCAAACCTTTGGTGTAGGCATGTTGAGGGAATTCAAAAAGCCTATGCATAGGAGCTCGCTCAACAATTCTTCCTGCATACATAACAGCTACCTCATCGCAAGTCTGAGCAACCACGCCCAAATCGTGCGTAATTAGAAGTAGGGACGCACCTGACTGTTCCTGTAATTCGGACATCAGTTGAAGAACTTGTGCCTGAATAGTGACATCAAGGGCTGTGGTTGGTTCGTCGGCAATAATCAGATCGGGCTCGCAAGCTAAAGCAATGGCAATAACGATCCGTTGCCTCATACCTCCAGACAATTGATGGGGGTATTCATTTGCTCGAATACTTGGTTCAGGGATGCCCACCTTTTGCAACATCTTCAAGGTATGGACTCGGGCTTGACCCCTGTCCAAACCTTGATGAGTAATATACACCTCATCCACTTGCCTTCCGATCGTATGAGCAGGATTTAAAGCATTCATCGGTTCCTGAAAAATCATTCCGATCTCTTTCCCACGAATGGACCGAATTTCATCGGTGGACATATTGAGCAAGTCGTTGCCCTTCCACAAAATAGAACCGTTAAGAATTTTACCGGTGGGTTGCGGAAGCAGGCGAAGCAGAGAAAGTGCACTTACACTCTTCCCACAACCCGATTCACCCACAAGTCCAAGCGTCTGTCCCGGCTTTAAAGAAAGATCCACTCCATCGACTACGACTAAGTCTTCGCCCTCTTCATTTTCAAAGGCAACTTCCAGCCCTCTTACTTCAAGCAGACTCATTGAAAATCGTTGGTTCGCATGGAGCAAAAATCCTTATGCTTATAAATTGATTCGGTGCTTTTCATAAACTCTCACACCAAATTGAGCATCTAATTTCCTACCATTCTTTCTGGCGTCATCAATTAATAACTTCTTATCCTCGTCGATCCAAAAAACTTGAAATTCTGCATAGTCTCTGGTTTCACGAGGGCCCCAGTCTTCGGGGAATGCCACCCAATTCCAATGCCCCATTCGTAACCAAGGCTTTTTCCAACCTGGTACATAGACTGCATGGTCATGAATCAATTTACTTAATTGATGAGCCAAACTGGTAATTCCCTTTAAGTTCTCCTCCATTCTGTATTGATCGATTAATTGATCAATTTCGAGAACAGCGGTTTGGGTAAAATTATTGGTACTTGTTTTCACAACAATATCCGACCGTAAGGTCCCATCTGTAGTAAACTTTTCCTTTCCGCTCGGTGAATAGGCATTATCTGAATGATAAGGTTCCCAAAAACGGGGAAACAATTCGACGAAGGAACTAAATGCTGAAAAAACAACCTGATGATTTTTCTCTGATGCCGTCTTAAACGCGGCTGTGCTCTCGAGTATTTTAAGCTTCAAATCAAGCCCTGCTTTTTTGGCCTCCTCCCGTAAGACCACCAGCACATCTTCCAAATGTTTATAGCCCGTGAGCAATTCAACTGACAATCGTTTACCTGCATCATTGATCAAAATCCCATCTTTTCCACGATCACGGTATCCCGCTTTGGCAAAAAACTTTGTCGCCAAATCAACAGAAAACTTTCGGGCCTGCAAAGTCGGGTGGGAACGCTTGCCATATCCATCTGCTACCGTTCGCATCCTTTCAAAATCTCCCCGAAATATTTTTTGGAGAACGAGATCAAAATTCATTGAGTGTTGAAACCCAATTCGAATGTTTAAATCATCAAATGGTGGTTTAGAAGAATTGATACGCAGGGCGTAGGAGGGAGGAGGGACTTGATTAAAAAAGGTAACCTTGGTCAAATATCCATCACTCACTAATTGATGAGTATCGGGCAACTTTTCGTACCAATAATCGGTTTTGGACAGACTAAACATATCAAGATCCCCCTTGAGAAATACCTCAAAAGCTTTGCTTGGGTCACGAATGACTTGGGCCATGATACGGTCGGGGTTGTATCGGTTGCGATAAAACTTTTTCTGATCAGCCCACCAATTGGATAAACGGGTCAGAGTCACAGACTGCCCTTTTTTGATGTCCTCTTTGCGAACCACATAGGGCCCAGTTGTTGGCTCCTGGACCCATTGGTATTTCTTTAGATAATCACCGCCCAGTTCATCATAAAAGTGTTCGGGTATAGAACGTATAGAAATGCGCTCGACCAAGTCAGGTTTGGCGGAATGATAAGTAATGGAAAGCGTATTTTTATTAAAAAGTGTAACCTTTAGAAATTTGTCCTTTCCGTAGAAATCATTGTACCAGGGGGCTTGCAGATGCTTGCTTCTCATGAAGTAGAAGGTGAAGAAAAAATCACTCGCCCGCACTGGCTGACCATCGCTGTACCTCGCGTCACCATCTAATTGAAAATAAACCGTTCGGCCATCTTCCCCGAGAGCCCACCGCTCGGCGAGTCCAGGATAATAGCCATCAGAATTTGGATGTGTCATCACGAGGCCCACACCGTTATAATCGAGCAAATATCTGCGAAAAGCTCCATTGGCATCCGGCCCAATGGTTCGCAAGGTTCTGGGAAAGTCAGACATGAAAGTTTTCCAGGTTCCTCCACGCTTGGCGTCAGGAGAAGAAAATTCATTTTCCTTTGATCCATCCTCCCATCGCAAATCCTTGGGTAATTGATTGATACTAGAGATTTGAAATGCGTCTTTGTGCTTTAAGTAGAAATCCAGAACCGTATCAGAACAGTGAGCCAGCAAAGGATGAGGGTTTCCAGATTCATCTAAAAGCCCGGAAAATTCAGTAAATGTTTTTTCTTTGCTTGGTTGATCAGCTTTTACATCCCCGACAGAAGAGCCGATTTCTTTTCTCAATTCCTGAGCAAATTCACGGGCCAATTCCCGAATATACTCACGGTCCGCTTCGCCCATGGTTCGAGCCGTTTCTTTGGGTTGGCTTCCTGGGTTTCCTGGCTCCGGTCTTTTAAGTGTATTATCCTCACAGCCTGCAAATGCAGAAAGGAAGAAAAATGAAAGGAGAGTTAAAATATGCAGGTTTATTTTTTTTGTGCTGTTCATTGGTAAGTGGAAAATTTTTTGGGGTCAAAAGCTTCTCGGATCGCTTCTCCGACGAAGGTAACCAAGGTAAGGGTGAGTACAAGTGCCCCGGCGGCGGACGAAACAATCCACGGGGCAGTCCTAAGGTTATTCACCCCCTGCTTGAGCAATTCACCCCAACTAGGCGTCGGTGCGGGCAGACCATAGCCAAGAAAATCTAATGCGGTAATTGAGGATATTGCCGCAGCAACAGTAAAAGGAGCAAAAGTAACCAAGGTGGAAATAACATTTGGCAGGAGATGCCGAAGAATAATCCTTCCCGACCCCGCTCCAATCACCTGAGCAGCAGCCACATAGTCCTTGGCTTTTTCTTTGTAAATAGCAGAACGAACATAATAAGTCATTCCAGTCCAGCTAAACAAAACCATAATCAAAAGCAGGGAAGATATCTGCCAAGTAAGTCCCCACCACCCGGGCATCACGGATACAAGGATGATCACCATGTAAAGAAAGGGGACATTCGACCAGACCTCAACGAGGCGCAATCCGAACATATCAACTTTACCCCCAAAATAGCCAAGAACAGACCCAGCCAGAATAGCCAACAAATAAGTTAAAAAAAGATAGCCCAGGGCAAAGGCAAAAGTAATACGGAACCCGTAGACCAATCGGGCGAGCACATCTCTTTCAGTCTTATCCGTACCCAAAAGGTGTCGGCTTTCCCAATTTGGAGGTGAGAAACCGGTGGAATCAGCTGCTCGATAGTCCATCTCATAGGGATCATAGGGAACGGGTGGTAAAAGGAGCCAGTTGCCTTCTGCTCGTTGGTGAAAAACCCGTTTGAGTTCTCGATAATTAGTTTCGTAACTATAACCTAAACCAAAGTGATCTCCAGGAATTTGAGCTCCATAGGAAGGGAAAAAATATTCGCCTTCATAATATACAATTAAAGCCCGTTTATTTACGACCAACTCAGCACACAAGCTAAGAAAAAAAGCACCTAACAAAAAGATAAATGACCAATAACCGCGACGCAGGGAGCGAAAGCGTTGAAGCTTTCGTAAGGTTAAAGGGTTAAGGGTTATTCTCATCATCCCTCAAAGCGTACTCGAGGATCCGCCCACGCCACGAGAGCATCTGCAAGCACATTACCCAACAACATTAAGCAGGCGGACAATCCAAGCACTCCCATAACCACCGGATAGTCCCGATCAATTACCGCGTTAAATCCCAAAAGCCCAAATCCATCGATATCAAAAATCGTTTCAATCAGAAAAGAACCCGTTACAAATAAAGTCACTTGGTGCCCGACATTGGTGGCCATGGGAACAAGCGAATTGCGTAAGGCATGCCTTCGAACAGCCTGGGAAAAAGAAAGCCCCTTAGCCATGGCTGTCCTGACATAATCCGCAGCAAGATGGTCGAGCAGGTGGTTTTTCATCAACATGGTAACAAAGGCAAATCCGCCAATTAAATAACAAGCCAGCGGTTGAATCGTATGAGCGAACAGATCCAAGGTTTGCTCCCACGGACTCATTGCCTCGGCACCAGGTGAGGTTAGCCCACTCATGGGTAACCAGTCGAGTTTGACAGAGAAGAAGAGCAACAACAAAGATCCCAAGGCATACCCTGGAACAGCATATCCAATAAATACAACTACGGAGGAAAAATCGTCCCACCCTGTCTTGTGCCTTAATGCCTTAAAGACTCCCAAAGGTATACAAACAAAATAGCTCAATAAAAAAGTAAGGACTCCAAAATAGGTTGAAACAGGAAGGCGTTCAGCGATAACCGAGATCACCGGTTCTCCAAAACGAATGGATTTCCCAAGGTTTCCCTGAAATACACCGGCATACTTTTCCAGATACAACTCGGCAATTGGTACCGCAAATTTGCTGTTTTCTGCATCACGCATTCGAACCTGCCAATTTCCCAAAAGAGAGGAACGATTCAAGATCTTCACGCTACCAGCTTCGCCTCTTAGTAAATCTACACTTTCACGGGCTTTCCTAACCCATCCACTACGAGAATCTGCCTCCCACCCGTCAATCCGGCCATCCTTATTGTGATCGAATTCCTTAAAAGGTATTGCCCGTTTGAGATGTTCCGGAATTTCCTCCCGGCTCACATACCCATCCCCATTCCAATCCAAACGAACGAGATGAAAGTTTGGCAAACTGATCCGTTCGCTAATCTTTTGTTTATTATCCGAAAATCGAACCTCACGAAATTCAATTTCTCTAGGCCTTAAACCTAACCAAATTAAATACGCTTCCCAGACAGGCTTATCAAATCCGTAAAGCCTTTTCATCTGCAATAACTGTGCTGCTGAAAGAGCTTGCTCGGTTCCAGGACTGCGTCCACCCCCGCCTTCCTCGCTCACTTGTTGCATCTGCATCATCGCCTGTTCGATCGGTCCACCGGGGGCCATCCGTGTCAAAGCAAATACCAACAAGCTAATCCCTACCAATACGGGAGGAATCAAAAGCAACCTACGAATGAAGTAATCGCGCATTCAGAAAAAGAAATTCATACTTCGAATCTCTCATCGGAGTAAAGACAAACACCTAAAACCTGAACATTTATCCATCCTTTTGCTTGCCAAGCCTGACCGCCTGTCTCGTATTTGTCGGATACATATTTTATGTGCACAGTATTAATATTCCATAAATTTCATCCTTTAATCGCATTGGTCGGATGTCTTTGCGTAGCATGGTTCGTTCAGGGATGCTCCAAGCCCTCTAATGTCGAGACTGCACTGAACGAGAATATCCTACACTTTGGATTGGGTGCGGAACCACAGCACCTGGATCCTCACTTGGCGACCAGTGTGGCCGCTCACAATATTCTATCTGCCTTACTTGAGGGTTTGGTAAGTGAGCATCCTGAAACCCTAAAACCCGTCCCTGGGGTCGCCCAAAGATGGGAGAAGTTGGAAGAGGGGAAAACCTACCTTTTTCATCTCCGAGAGAATGCACTCTGGAGCAATGGAGATCCGGTAACTGCTCATGATTTTGTTTATTCCTTTCGTCGTATCCTCAATCCGAATCTCGGAGCTCAGTATGCTTCCATGCTTCATCCGCTAAAAAACGCCAAACTATACCATGAAGGAAAAAAGTCTTGGGAGGAAGCCAATGTGGGAGCCGAAGCGATTGATAATTATACTTTGAAAATTACCTTGGAACATCCGATTCCATACTTCTTGGAATTGCTTAATCATTATTCCTGGTTTCCGGTCCACCGCCCCACCCTTGAAAAATTTGATGCCTTTGAAAAAATGGGGACTCCATGGACCAAGCCAGGTAACTTTGTAAGCAATGGACCCTTTCAATTGATCGAGCATCAAATTAATTCGGTCATCGCGGTAGGAAAGAATGAAGGCTATTGGGATGCTTCATCCGTTCGACTCGAAGGCATTCGTTTCTACCCCATCGAATCAGTTGATACCGAGGAGCGGGCTTATCGGGCCGGCTTTCTACACTTAACTCAGAGTGTATCCGCGGATCGCATTGATTATTTGAAAGAAAAGTATCCCGATGAACTTCACTTCGAACCTTATCTCGGGACATATTTTTATCGATTCAACTTAAAATCTCCCCCGTTTGACGATCTTCGGGTTCGCCAAGCTTTTAGCCTGGCAATCGATCGTCAACGACTGGTCGATAAAGTTCTAAAAGGCGGACAAACACCCGCAAATACCTTTACACCTCCCGGCACAGGTGGTTTTTATCCACAACCACAGTTTATACACGACCCGAAAAAGGCCAGGCGTTTGCTCGATTCCTATTTATCAGAAAAAGGATTGGAGCGACTACCGCCCATTGAGCTAACTTACAACACATCAGAGGGGCACAAGAAGGTTGCCGAAGCCCTGCACGGCATGTGGAATGAAGCCCTTGGAGTGGAAATTCGATTATTCAATATGGAATGGAAAGTTTTTCTCTCCACTATTTCAAAAGGTGAATTTTCATTGGCTCGAGCAGGATGGATTGGAGATTATGTCGATCCACATACTTTTCTCCATATGTGGCGGTCGGGTGAAGGACTCAATATGACCGGCTGGACAAATGCATCCTACGACAAAGCCCTGAAACTTGGGGAAACATCGAATTCCGAGAAAGAACGATGGGAAAACTTTCAGATATGTGAAGATTTATTAGCAAATGATTTCCCCGTCCTGCCTCTCTACTTTTATGTTCATCTAACTCTGCGACACCCCACAGTGCGCGGATGGTACCCCACCCTACTGGATCACCATCCTTATAAATATATTTACTTGCAAAAGGAGGAAGCCCCATGAAAAAGTTTGTTTTCTCCCGGGTGTTGCAAGCCGTCCCCACTCTTTGGGTCATTGCCACTCTTACCTTTTTTATGACCCGATATGCTCCGGGTGGTCCGTTTGATACAGAAAAGGCAATTCCTCAAGAGATCAAAGTAAAACTGGAAAGTCATTTTGGGCTCGATCGTCCATTGTTTGATCAGTACCTGCTCTATTTAAAAAACCTTTTGCGAGGCGATCTTGGGCCATCATTTAAATATCCGGGTTGGGAAGTCTCTGAATTGATCGCTACCGCCTTTCCGGTTTCCCTGACACTGGGCGTTTTGTCTTTGTCGATCGCCTTGCTTATCGGAATACCTGCTGGAATTATTGCCGCTCTGCGAAAAAATACCTGGTTGGATTACCTGCCCATGAGTTTGTCTATGGCGGGGATCTGCTTACCAACCTTTGTACTTGGACCTTTGCTGATTTACATTTTCTCCACTCAACTCGGTCTCTTTCCACCACTTGGATGGTATGGTCCAGCAGACTGGGTACTTCCTTCCTTCACTCTTGGTCTTTTCTATGCAGCCTATGTTGCCCGCCTGACCCGAGCAGGCATGCTTGAAACTTTACAGCAAGATTATGTTCGTACAGCTCGTGCCAAAGGAGCAAATCCTTGGCAGGTTGTAACTAGGCATGCCTTAAGGGGAGGGCTTTTACCGGTGGTGACTTATTTAGGACCCGCTTTTGCCGGGTTGATTAGCGGATCCTTTATCATAGAGAGTATATTTTTTATACCTGGCCTGGGTAAATTCTTTGTTACCGCAGCTTTCAACAGGGACTACACCATGGTCTTGGGAACCGTACTTTTCTATGCCGCCTTGATTATACTTCTCAACTTATTGGTCGACTTACTTCAGGCTTGGCTTGATCCAAAAGCCCGACAAGCACAATGAGTGTCGAAAAGTCATCCTCTCTAGGAAGAGACGCCTGGTTACGCTTACGGGCAAACCGCATGGCCATGATTAGCTTATTCATTTTAATCGGCATTACTACAGTATCCTTCATTGGGCCTTTGATATCTCCTTACGCTTACGATCAGCAGAATCTCGATCGCGTGTTTGAAGGCCCAGGTAAAGATCATATTTTTGGCACGGACAACCTTGGGCGCGATCTCTTTGCCCGTACCACTTATGGGGGTAGAATTTCTTTGGCTGTTGGACTACTAGCCACCCTGGTATCACTAGTTATTGGGGTGAGTTATGGAATGTTTTCGGGCTATACTGGTGGTCGGGTAGATGCATGGATGATGCGTGCAGTAGATGTGCTTTATGCCCTACCTTTTACCATTTTTGTGATTTTACTAATGGTCATGTTCGGTCGTAACTTCCTCTTACTTTTTCTCGCAATTGGTGCTGTGGAATGGCTAACCATGGCTCGCATCACCCGGGCACAAACCATGAATTTAAAACGCTCTGAATTTGTAGAAGCTGCACGGGCCTTGGGCTATTCCCATGGACGTATCCTTTTTCGCCACATCCTTCCAAACTTGATTGGTCCGATCATCATCTATGCCACCCTAACCGTGCCCGCGGTTATGCTCTTGGAAGCGGTGCTGAGTTTTCTTGGTCTTGGTGTACAGGCTCCAATGAGCTCATGGGGTAGCCTGATCAAGGAAGGTGCAGAGAAAATGGATGCTGCTCCCTGGCTGCTCTTTTTCCCAGGAATGTTTTTCTGTCTGTCTTTATTTGCCCTTAATTTTTTAGGGGATGGTCTGCGTGATGCCCTCGATCCAAAATCCTCCAATGATTAAGACAATGGGAAATTTAGACATTCAAAACTTAAAGGTATCCTTTCACACCCGCGAAGGAATTATCCACGCTGTCGATGGGGTTGATCTTTCAATCAAGCCAGGAGAAATTATTGGATTGGTCGGCGAATCAGGTTCAGGTAAGTCCGTAACTTGTAACTCCATCCTACAACTTCTCCCCACGCCACCCGCACGCATAGAGGCGGGAAAGATCGAATGGTCAGGAAAAGATCTCCTCAGGCAACACGATGAAAAGATACGAGGCATTCGTGGAAAAGAAATTTCTATGATCTTTCAAGATCCGATGAGTTGCTTGAATCCATACCTGTCTGTACTTGATCAAGTTGCAGAACCTCTGGTTATTCATGGAATGGCCAGTCCGAAGGATGCCAGAAAGCAGGCTTGTGAAATGCTTGCCCGGGTAGGCGTTCAACGTGTGGTAGATCACCCCCACGCCTACCCGCACGAATTTTCCGGGGGTATGCGACAAAGAGCAATGATTGCCATGGCCTTGGTGACCCAGCCCTCCCTATTACTTGCAGACGAACCCACCACCGCCCTTGATGTAACGGTTCAGGCCAAGGTCCTGAACATTCTTAAAGAATTGTGCACCGACTTGGGAGTGAGTGTTCTTTTTGTTAGTCATGACCTAGGCCTTGTCGCTGAACTGGCTGATCGTGTCGTGGTGATGTACCGCGGGAAAGTAGTTGAGCAAAATGATACGCGCTCGATTTTCTCCAACCCTCAACACTCCTATGTCAAAGCCCTGATCGCTTGTAGACCAACATTAGAAAGTAACCCGGTCCGTTTGCCCACGGTGGATGATTTCATGAATCCAAAAACGGGGAAAGGTCAGGCCCTTAAAAAACTGGAATCCCCATCCCTAAATTTAGATTCCCAAGAAACTCTGCTTGAAGTTCAAGACTTGGTGGTTGAATTCCCTACCGAAGATGGTCCTGTCCGGGCAGTTGATGGAGCGAGCCTTATCATTCGTAAAGGATCGACCCATGGTCTGGTCGGAGAGTCAGGTTCTGGGAAAACTACTTTGGGCAGATCTATCCTCCAGTTGACCAAAGCGAATTCAGGAAAAATTCTTTACCAGGGAAATACAATTTCATTAGAAAATATTCAGGATCGCACAAGGTTTCGCAAATCTATGCAGATTATTTTTCAAGATCCCTATGCTTCATTAAATCCCCGCCTTACTGTGGAGCAAGCCCTGCTTGAACCCATGAAGGTACATGGCCTTGGGAAGTCCCGTAAGGACCGTATCGATCGTGTGGTCAAACTTCTTGAAGAAGTGGGTCTGGGAGAGGAATATTTACACCGATATCCCCATGAATTCTCTGGAGGACAAAGGCAAAGGATTTGTGTTGCCCGAGCATTGACCACTGAACCAGAATTTATTGTTTGTGATGAATGCGTCAGTGCCATGGATGTATCTGTTCAGGCGCAGGTTCTCAATTTGCTACGGTCTCTTCAAGCCTCTCGCAACCTGACCTACCTTTTCATTTCTCACGACTTGGGCGTGGTCAAGTTTATGTCCGATGAAATTTCGGTAATGCAGAATGGGAAAATAGTAGAGAACGGGTTAGCCGAAGATCTCTATCGAAATCCAAAATCGAGTTATACCCACAAACTTATCGACTCGATCCCCTTGGCCAATCGATCTTCTGATTTCAGGCTTTAATCATCCACCTGCTTTACCCGGACCACGACCTCGAATTCACTGGGCCTAGGCCCAAAATAGGAACCGGTGACCGGTGCCACATCCCGATAGTCCCTACCCGTTCCCAAAATAACATAAGTATCATCAACCACCCGGTTGTTGGTTGGATCCAATCCAAACCAGCCATGTCCTTCAACCATTACCTCGAGCCAGGCGTGCGAAGCTTCCGCTCCACGCATCTGACGATCCCTAGTTGAATCGAAAAAGTATCCGCTCACATAGCGAGCGGGAATACCCAGGCAGCGGCATAGAGCGAGAGCGGCATGCACAAAATCCTGACAGACACCACGGCGAATTTTAAGCACTTCATTAGCGTGGGTCTCTACCGTTGTTGTACTTTTTGAATATTCAAAGTTCTGATAAATGAAACCCATCACTTGATAGGCGGTTTCAAAAACATCACTAGAGTTTGCTTGAATATCAACAGCGGTGCGCCAGATCTCTGGATTAATCTCCACAAAAGTAGAGGTCTGTAAATAATCTCTGTATTCAGGAACCCTTTCCATTTTGGCCAAAGTTGACAAATTTACCCCATAAGGAAATTCCTCAAAATTCACATGGAGAATAGTTTCGACATCTGAACGTACCTCAATCGTCAATTTTTGATGTTCCTCGGCGAGTTCGAAGAATTGTACAATATTACCATTTAAATCCAAATAGCTTTTCGGGCGACAGATCGGCAAAATAGATAGCGTTGAAGATATACACTTCTGCCAATCATTGGTAAGAGGATGCAGCCTTAATTCGTTGTAGCTTTGAGTAACCGGACTTGGATAACGGTAACTTGTTCGATGAAAAATGTACAATCGCATGGTTTGCTAAAAAACTCCTAGGCAACCACAGGTTTAACCCTTTTAGAAATCACTGCTGTTGTTGAGCTTGGGCAAGTCGGACGGAATCAATCTCGCCCAGGCTTTTAATTTCTGAGGGTAATAAGACATAGGTTTCAAATACCCTCTGTCCAATTTTAATCAGGGTGACCTGCAATTCATCGAGAGTCTGATGTAAGCCCTTTTCTACTACCTGTTCCCAACTTGTAAAATTCACCATAGCCAAAGCACTCCCAGTCAACCGCTCTGCCTCATTAGAAAACGCCCCTGAAGGGAAGCCAGATATTGTATGAAGGCTATGATCAATAGCTCGGAGGCAAAAACGAATTGA
>JABBBW010000125.1 GCA_018607205.1 Opitutales bacterium
ATCAGCGGTACCTTCGCCGTTCCATCCGTCAAAAGAATATCCAGTGTCTGGGGTTGCAGAAATGGATGGATTGGACCCATGGGAAAAAGACCCATTGCCTGTGACCGAGCCACCGGATCCGGCGAGTACGGTTAGGTCGTACGAGTTCAGAGAAAAAGAAGCGGAAAGAGTCCGTGCCTGGGACATATCTACAGTGGTGGAACTGGCATTGGAATCAGCGGTACCTTCGCCGTTCCATCCGTCAAAAGAATATCCAGTGTCTGGGGTTGCAGAAATGGATGGATTGGACCCATGGGAAAAAGACCCATTGCCTGTGACCGAGCCACCGGATCCGGCGAGTACGGTTAGGTCGTAGGAGTTCAGGGAAAAGGAGGCGGAAAGAGTACGTGCCTGGGACATATCTACAGTGGTGGAACTGGCATTGGAATCAGCGGTGCCTTCGCCGTTCCATCCGTCAAAAGAATATCCAGTGTCTGGAGTTGCAGAAATGGATGGATTGGACCCATGAGAAAAAGAACCGCTACCGGTAACCGAACCACCCGATTCTGCAAGCAGGGTTAGGTCGTAGGAGTTCAGAGAAAAGGAAGCGGAAAGAGTACGAGCCTGAGACATATCCACGGAGGTGGAAGGTGCGTTGGGGTCGACTGCACCATTCCCCGACCATCCGGAAAAGGAATATCCTGTATCTGGAGTTGCGGAAATGGAAGCAGAAGTACCTTGGTAAAACAATCCATTACCCTCGGTTGAACCACCCGATAAGGGAGATGACTCAAGGGAAAGGCTGAAGCTTGGCCAGTCCCCGTTTCGTTTATTGGACCTTTTGAACATCGGCCAGTGGGAGTCTAATCGACCCACACCGAGGTCAAGGGAGTAAAGTTTTTTGTCGAAGCAACCAAAATAAAGAGCACCATTTTGATCAAGCAGAAGTGACGAGTCCACCACTGCATCTATGGAGAATGGGGGATCGCTGACATTGCTATCCCAGGCCTTGCTACCATTTGCATCGTAGGCAAAGAGATGATTTTCACCCCCACCAGTATATCCAATTACATAGACCCTGCCATTGGCATCAACTACGGGACTACTGTAGAAGACATCCCCCACAAATTCCTCCCAATTAGCCAGGTTATCAGTGGTGGCAGAAAAGAGTGGCAGGGACCTTAAATAACCGTCCCGGGAAACAAAAAAAACTTCATCAGTAGATCCCAAAACTGGGGAGGCATCCACCCGGTCGCTCGTCTGGTACTTCCAGTTAAGAGAGGCTTGTTCGCCGTCGTCGGATAAGCTGTAGCAATATCCGTTACCACTGCCAAAGTAGATGTTCCCAGAGGCGTCAAGGGCAGGGGATGAAAGAATCGATTTGTTAGTGTCTGCTACCTCTTCCACCTCATAAGTCCACTTAACCGATCCATCAGGATTGACGGCATGAAGGGTGCCGTTTTCATCACCAAAATAAATGGTGCCTTCCTGCCCGATGGATGGAGAGGAAAAAATGGGCTGCCCCGCAAAATATTCCCAGGCTTTGGAACCGTTGTTTTCCAGAGCATAAAAGATTGAATCCATCGAGCCGAAATAGATCCGCCCATTTATACCAACTGCAGGGCTAGAGGTTACATAACTATTGGTCTCGTAGGACCAAACTTCTGAACCATCAGTGGTTGAAATGGCGTAGAGTTTGTTATCCCATGATCCAACATAAACCTCAGTGCCATCGTGGCTCAGGGCAGGGGATGAGTCCACCCAGTTTCCGGTTGGGAAGGTCCATTTTATAGAACCATTCGAATTTACGGCTGTGAGGTTGTTGTCATTTGATCCCACATAAATTACCCCGTTCTCATCAATCGCAGGGGAAGAAAAGATAACCCCGTTGGTGGATAACTTCCAGTTTAGGGAAACCGGTATAGACTGAGCTTGAATAGAAAAGGAACAGATCATGCCCAGGATCAAAGCGGGTACAAATACATGGAACAGGTCTTTGATTGATTTCAAAAGGTCCCCTTTCATTAGCTTACTATAAAACAATCTCAAATGCTTGCAAACATTGGGGATGTTGAACCTTCAAGTTTTGGGACAGTCAATCTGAAGCACGATCCTTGCTTGTCTGAAGATACCAACCTGAGGGAACCGTCCATGCTCTCGGCCAACTGTTTGCAAAGAGCAAGCCCGATTCCGGAACCTCTTGGTTTCCGACTGATTATGGGAGAAAAAAGTTGCCTTTGTAACGCCGTGGGAATTCCTCCGGCATTGTCGGTGAGAGACAGAATCCAGTTCCCGTCTTCTTCGAGGCAGTCAATAGAAAGAGAGACATCTTTCTTGGCCTCTACGGAGTTTTGAAAAAGATTACTCAGGATGGCAAGGATGAGGTTGCCCTGTAGGTTGTTAACCAAACCTGATAGTGAGTATGATTCGTTAATTTCTAAACGGGCCAGAGCGTATTTTTTTGCAAATTCTTGACGGGGGATTGCAAGCAATTCTTTCATGGTCAGACAATAGGAAATTTCTCCCTTTTCGGTTTCCTTAATCGTTTCTAGAGCCTGATGAACTAATCCTTCTATTTGATGAATGGTGGAACGGATATCAGCCGAGTTGTCCTCTTTGATTAGGGAATCTGGGTTACGAGCCAAATCATTCAGTGCAGTAAGCGGACTTTTCAGGGCGTGCATTAAATGACCGGTTAGAGCTCCCAGGCTGGTGGTTTTGTACGCCCTCGATAATTCTTGGTTTGTTTGTTTAAGAACCTCAGTTTTTTCGATAAGCAATTTTTCCTTTGCCTGAATCCGACGAATCATCATCAGAAAAATCGACCATAGCAGAACAACGGCAAAGATCATCAATCCCGAACCCTGTTTGACCAGGGTTGTATCGATACGGTTCCACGCATCTTGTAGGGGCTCTCCATTTAATTGAAATTCAATGTAGTAGGAATCTTGCTGATCGGGCAGGTGAATCATTAAGCCAAACGAACCACTTGGGAGTACCCGTAATACCCAACCCTCCAGCCTGGCATTTTGAAAAAGTTCATTACCTGAAACGGGCGAGCCAACCGCAGTGGCTAGAGGAATGGGAGTAAATTCATGGTTGTAAGCCTGGACACCTTCAACTTGGGGGATACCCAAGCTTTCAAGAGCCGCCTGATTAATTAATCTTTCCTCTAGGCTCTTTCCTTCTATCCAGGCGATTTCCTCATCCAATTCATCGAGCAGTAATGTATTCATGGATTGTTCGAACTGAGCTTTTAGGAACATGGCTTCTGACTCGATGACTTGCCGATGGAGTTGTGATCGCGAAACAAACAGCAGGGCGATAACCATTCCAGCAAGAATAAGTGCCACCCAGCTAAAGGACTTCCATAGGTTGCTTTCTGGTAGAATGTTCATTTTTCCCAACTTAGACCCATAGACCAAAAATTGCTCAGGTAAGAATATTCCGGGTCATTGGATCGATCCTCTTCCCGAGCCCATTTGATAAAGGCTTTCCAATGAGGATCAATATTACGAGTAATGCGAAGATCCAAGCTGACACCATCCTTTAAAAACAAGGCATTTTTAGAAGTTAATCGATCTGAATAGTGGGTGGAGTTGTAACCTACAGATAGATCACTTTCCCATGGTTCGGATTGAATTTCTTTACCCAAAGAAAATTTCCATTGTTGGTAATCGTAATAAGCCCCATCCGAATTTCTCGCCTTTACATAGCCTGCCTTTAATTTTGTCCCCTTGGTCCCCAAATTTTCTTTTTGTGGAGATAACAAAATTGAGGCTCCATTTTTTCGGATTTTTACCTTTCCAGGGATAATGTTTCCTGTGCCATCCTTGGCATATCGGTCTTGGTATTCGGTGTTGGAGAGGTCGTATTTTGCCTGCCAGTCAATCCATTCATTGCCTTCTTCTCCAAAGGTAAATGAGAGTGTTCGTATATAGTTTTTATCAGCAAATTGCCTCAGGGCTTCCTTGCCCCACCCAAGTTCAAATTTAGCAGACAATCCATCATCATCCACCCAATTTATAAAAGGAGAAATCATGGATTTATTGGAGGTGATCTTTAAACGATTTGTGGAACCGAGGTCAGAAAAGTCCATTCCTTGGTCGTAATAGGTGTGTTGTACTTTACCTCCATAAGATAAAGAACTTGAAGAGGGTGCAAAGGTATAGTCGACCAAAGCTAGGAGCAAACCTGACATATCCTCCTCGAGATCCGCAAATTTTTTGCCTTCTCCATAGAGATATACCAAAGCTTTTTGTTCGGGGTCGTGTTGACTCAAAAAAAAGCTTTCCAGGGTAAATTCCCCATAGCGACTACTCTTTGGATTATAGGCGGCGTAGAGAGGATTGTCCGAGTATCCTAGGCCAAATTCTGCCAGGTAAAAATTGAGCCATCCACTTGTTTCAATGAGCAAAAGTTCCCCTTCTTCCACTTCCTCTTCGCTTCCCCATTCATCCAAATCGCCAAAAAGAAGTTCAGTAATTTCTTCGTCCGTCAATAATTCTTGTGGCTCGATATCCTTGGTTTGAGCAGGCTCGGGTTGGTTGGTTGGGAAATCGATTTTCCTTTCGTTGGCTTGTCTATTCTCAGGGGCCGTAGCGATGTCCAAAGGCTTTCCTGGTTGATTCAGGGGAGGAGGTTTTGGGCGGGCATAGAGGGGAAGTATTAAAACCTCACCCAAGTTGGAGTGAAATTCTTCAAAAGGCTTTGGTTCATTGGACCAGGCAGGAGCAATCAGAACAGGCAGTAAAATAATTAGGCCAAGGATTACAGGATGAAAACGGCAGTAAGCTGAAATTTTTGAGTATTTATTTTGGACCAACCTTGGCATTGGTTAACTCTAAGGAGTGTATTTCTCGTTGGAAAACAAAATAAAAGAGGCTCCTCCGTAGAGGAGCCTCTTTTTTAAATTATCGATCAATTATTGATCGGAGGACCGGGTAGCTTCAGTTTCAACCTGAGCACGAATTTCTTCTTTAACCGCTTTTGTATTTTCTTTGATTTCCTGATGCTTGGCTTTGTTGGCTTCCTTAAACTCCGCAATCATAACTTCTCTCTCTTCCACAGTTGAGTCCTTGAGGTTGGCATGAAGGGCCTTTTTTGCTTCCTGCAGTTCATCACGCTTGGCTTTGATATCTTCCACTTTGGCTTTTAATTCTTCGGATAATTCAATTTTTGGGCGCTCTGGACGGGCGGGGCGGGCGGCCTTTAATTGTTCGCGAATGGCTTCATGCTCCGCTTTGATCGAATCAAATCTTTCCTTGTTTGCTTCTTTAAAAGCTTGGGCTGCTTCTTTTACCTGTTCCTTGGTCGCAGAGTTACCTAACTCGGCAAGGTTTTCTTTGAGTTCAGAGTGAAGGGTATCCTGTTTTTCTTTAAGGGCATCAAGCACCGACTTTGCATTGTCGGAAAGTTCGGATTTTTCGGGTCTTTTAATATCCTTCATTTCACCCTTTTCCTTCAATCCTTTACGAATCTCCTTAATTTTACTTTGAGCTTCTTCTCGAGTAATTTCACCTGCTTTCGCAGCTTTTAATGTTTCCTTAATCGCATCTTTGCTTATACGACCAACGGGCTTACCTAACTCACTAGCACCTTCGGGTTTGGCATCTGGACGGGAAGCACTGGGTTTTTCACCACGTAAACCTCCGGGTTTTTGGGCAAATGCATTACAGCAAAGCAATGTTGCGGTCAGAAATATAGAAAGAGCAATTTTTTTCATGTCATTATTGGGTTAGATGGAATACTTGGGTTACCTACTTAACCATTACTTGTGCCAATTAATTTAATATTCATAAGTCGTTCACTTGTAATTAAATACGAATTTATTAATCTCTGGTTAACCTTGATGTATTCAAGTTTCGGGAAATATTTACCAATAAAGGGGGCCACTAATGGGAAATATTTCCCTATTCATTAATTTAAAATTATTTTTTCAGTCGGTATCTCAAATAATCCCGGGGAACGCCGAGTAAGCCTGCAGCAGCAGTCACATTACCATTGGCCTGATTGATACCCAATTGGATGAATCTCAGAATTTCTTGTTCCAGATCAAATCCTTTTTCAGGAAAGACAAAATTTTCATTTAGCCAGTCAGTTGTTCCGTTTTGTTCCAGGTTGGTCACAGTGGGAAGGGCATGATTTGCCAACGAAAGTTTGTTCCCTGGTTCGCAAAGAACAAGGGAGCGTTCGAGTTCGTGTAAAAGTTCCCGGATATTTCCTGGCCAACTATGGTGGCAAAGATACTTTTGGAAGGATTCATCCATTTGAGGCTTAGGCAGTCGGTATTTTTGGGAAAGGGCTTTGAGGAAATGATCGGCGAGTTTGGGCAAATCCTTTCCACGTCGGGACAGGGGGGGGATGGATATACGTAACAGGTCTAAACGGTGAAATAAATCTTCGCGGAACTGACCCTCTGAAATCATTTTTCTGAGGTCTTGGTTGGCCGCGGCAATAATGCGCACATTTGTGGACAGGTCCTTACTTCCTCCGACCCGGCGAATTTTCCCGCTCTCGATGGCAAGTAGAAGTTTGGCCTGAGCAGCCAGGGATAGGCTGGCCACCTCATCAAGAAAAAGGGTTCCCTGGTCGGCGGCCTCAAATAATCCGATGCGCGATTTTCCGGCATCAGTAAAGGCTCCCTTTTCATGACCAAATAATTCTGACTCTACGAGGTTTTCCGAGATGGCTGAGCAATTAAGGGCAACAAAAGGTTGTTCTTTGCGTGGTCCATTTGCATGGATCCATTGGGCGTAGGTCGATTTGCCCGCCCCGGTGGGGCCATCAATAAGCAAAGTGGGGAGGTTGGCTGTTAACCGACGATCGGCCGCCAGTATTTTATTTAGTTGTTCGAGGTCCTCGGCAAATGCACCTTCAAAGAAGAGCATATCTGTTTTTTCTTTCCTTTCTCTTTCTTCATGCTCAACCAATCTCTTATTTTTCAGGTTTGCCTGTGCCTGTTGGAAAACCAGGGGCAGTTCTTCGATATCGAATGGTTTGGATAGGTAATCCGCAGCTCCAAGCCGAATGGATTCAACGGCAGATTTAACTCCACCTTCTCCGGTCATTAAAATGCAGAGAGTATTGTCGGGAACATACCCGTTTTTCAATAAACTCAGGCTTTCGCCATCAGGTAAGTTGAGATCAAAAAGTGCGAAGTCAAAAAACATTTCTTGAAGAGCATCCTGCGCATGGGCACAATTTTCAACGCGGGTGGTCTCCAACCCTAAATTGGATAAATAAGCTTCGATGCGTTTGCCTAGAAGAAGATCATCTTCCAGTAACAAGACTTCTTTTCCTTTAAGCGTATGATCAGTTTGCATGGATAAGATGAAATGAACCGCAATTCTTTTTTGAGTCAATCAACCTTTACAAAAGATGTAGCTTTGGAACTGGGTGATTTTAAAGTCATTATTCTATCTGTCTCTTTACGGTTTGAATTCACTCGATCAAAAAATTGCTAAAGAATTAGGAGCATACATGGCACGAGAGCTGAGTATTTCCGACTTGATGTTGATAGATCTAACATATTGTTAATGAATAGATAAATCAGAGATCTGATGTTCTCGTAGCTTCAGTTTCTACATTCTCGCGAATTTCTTCCTTTAAAGCCTTAGCATTTTCTTTGATCTCCTGATGCTTCGCCCGATTGCTTTCTTTATACTCTGCAATGATTACTTGCTTTTCTTCAGTACTTGCATTTTTGAGATCTTCACGAAGAGCTTTTCTTGAACTCTTCATTTCTTCACGCTTTTCTTTTAGGGCTACAACTTTAGATTTCAGTTCATCAGACATACTAAGT
>JABBBW010000190.1 GCA_018607205.1 Opitutales bacterium
GGAAGCACGAAAATACTTACAAACAACAAGATCTAAAACCAAGTATTCCAGTCCCTATGCTACGATCAATGATCGGACAAAATCCATTTTCTGCTAGCATACAATACTGGGTAACATCATTCGGGAAGGTACACCGTCCGGAATGTACTTTCTACGAGCGTGGAAGAGGTGAACTGAGCAGAAGGCCTACGGGGAAAGATTGTAGGTTATGCGGAGGAGCAAAAAACTCCAAATAGTAGCTATGAATTGGCAATTTCAGCCAGTTCTTCTTTTGTTTTTAAGCCAACTATAGTCTGGGACAAAGAACCGCCCTTGTAAACTAATATGGTAGGAATGGATTGTACGCCATGTTCCTGAGCAAGGTCAGTATTCTCATCCACATTAACTTTATAAATGGCCACCTTGTCGGACATTTCGGCATTAAGTTCTTCGAGGATTGGACCAAGTGCTTTACATGGGCCACACCAAGGAGCCCAGAAGTCGATAAAAGTCGTTTTGTCACTAGAACTAGTGATTTTATTGAAGCTGTCTTTATTTAGGTTAATTAATTCGCTCATGATAGAGTCAGGATTTAAGGAATATTAGAATGGTTAAGGTGACTGCACCACCAAAAACCAAAAAGTCAAAAAGTAGGAGGGTGATACTTGGTCTCGAACCAGATGCCTTCTTGTCTGTATTTTGGGTTGAAGATTTGGCTTTCTTCGCGCTCTTCTTAGAGGATCTTGAATTTGTTTTGGACTCAGAGTTGTCAACGGGTGCAGGAACTCCAGGTGGTGTAGGGATAGCCCCAGGGGGGGCGACTACTGCAGGGGGGGCGACTGCTGGAGTTGGTGGTACTGGTTGACCAACCGGAGGAGCCATAGGCGATGGTGGGGGAGAAGAAAGAGTAGGGGGAGGAGTGCCAAGTGCAGGAACAGGAAGCGGGGGTGCTGGGTGCGAAGATATTGGAACTGCGGGTGCGGGCCTGGGTGCGGCAACCTTGAGCTTAGGAGGAGCACCTGAACCACCCGGAATACTAAGCTTCAAACTAGGGCCTGGTGGTGGTGGGGTTGTTGCCATATTGAAAAATCAGTCTGCGGGTGAATTTTTAGCAATTATGTCAGATAACTCCTCAGGGTCAGTTTCATTAAGATCTTTTCCCTTGATCGATAAATCTTCCATTGTCTTCAGGAGTGTTTCGGTCATGCGACCATGAGTTTCATCAGAACCACCAAGTATTGAAAACTTATCAGCTTGAGTGATGCGTTTGTGTCCATCGGTACAATCTAATCCAAGACCTAATAAGTGAGCCATGACCTTGGGGTCTTTATAGGGTATTGATGTATTGAATGGTCTAGGATTCATATATTCTATTTATTTGCATAAATGAGCATTAGTCAATCTCACATAGATTACAAGGAGTTCAATCCATCAGGTTCAGTTAGTCGATTCAATTTAAAACCGCTAAGGCTCAATCCAATAGTCCACTCGGTATTATTTTCTTTACGTGTTCCTTTCCTTTGGGTCATTGATGCGTCCCATATCCAACTACTGCCAGTTCGATATGCCAGGCTACCACGCCAATATGTTAAACTATCTTGCTTTAAATCATAGAGTGCACTTGTGGAACAAAACAATTTTTCATTCAACCTCTTCCATGCACTTGAATATAAGTAGTTGTTGAAATTTAAATAACTCATGTAGCTAAGGCTAGCTCCCTGAAACCTACCATCCCTTAGGTTAACCCCATATGATTTCCGATAATTTTTACCGTTTTTAAGGTCAACTTTTTGCCTAAGATTTATACTGAACCAAGAGCTTGGATGAATTGAGATATCCCCATACAGGAACCTAGTCCCATCAACTCCTTCGGGGTAAGAGCTCCATAAATCGTAAAATGCCCTCATCGACAGAAGTTTCCGGTTCGCATCTTTCCATTTTCCCCAGAAACTATTTTCCCACCCAAACCGAACCAAATCTTTCTCTACGATAGTTTCGTTGTTGGAGTCGTCAAGAAGGTCCAAGGGTGCAAGGTTTAAATCTTCTATAACTGGGTAAATACTTGGAGTTATAAAACTTGGGCTTTCTGATAGAAGTTTTGAGCTTCGAACGCCTAGGGAAAACTTGGTGATGTGAAAAACCTTTTCAATTTCCCAAACAGTATTTTTAAAAGGAATAAACTGATGAAGATTTGCATGTAGATCAATACCGTACTCACCAAAGGTTCTGTCCATCGAATTTGAATCAAATTCATAAACTTGGTGAACGGTAGCCAAAGAAGGAGTAAGCTGAATACCCCGGTGTAGCCGAAAGGGCTTCTCAATTTTATAACCAAGGCTCATCCTATCGATTGGAGAAGCACCGTTGCCTAGTTCATCTCTTCTTATTAATCTGGCAAAATGAAGAGAACCTGAATGGTAGGCAGCCCACTTTGGCACAGGGCCAAACTCCAAGCTAATCAAGGGGAGTTGTTCGATCTTTGCCTCATGTTCATGAGCTTGCCACTTCGAGAGTATTGAGGCGGAGTAACCATTTCCTTCGTAGGTTAATTCGGAATGACTTTGATTCCATTGATTCCTGTAAAAGTAATTTCTTTGAAAATCCCGGATTATATCGGAATCTCTTTCCCATTCTATTAATGTAGCCGACCTCCATCTGTCATTGAAGCGGGCAAGGTTGCGAAGCTGTATAAAACTTCGACTTTGCCCAATAGGGTAACCTCGCAAGTCATTCCCTAGGTTTGTACCTTGGTCATTAATCCATCCTCCGCTTAACCGGGTGCGTACTAAACTGTTAGTTGTTTTTTTATCAAAACTGATTGTGGGCTTCATGAATAAGCCACGATTTTGATAATAGGTAAGCTGAGCTTGCGAACTTACCGCTTCCCATGAATAATTCACTTCAAGTTCTCCATACCACCCAAGTACACTATCCTCGCCAACCTTGAATAATGAACTGGGGCCAAACCCTTCATTTTTCCGACTACGAAAGCCAGGCAGGACACCAATAAGCGTTTCGCCAATTCGAACCTGAGAAGATTTAATAGAAAATGTAGAATTATTTCTATCTACAGAATATCGACTCGTTCGAAGATTAGGTTCAAATAAGCTAGGTTCTGACATATAAAACTGAGCATTTGAGAAGGTTTCAATGGATGCGTTTTTTTCCATTGTTTCTGCAATAAATACTTTGGGTGGACTACCACCAGTAACATTCCAGGCGATATAATCTCCATTTTGTGTAAGCAAGTGAACTCTGTCGGCTAGTATGCGGGTATCACCTTTGGTTAAGCAAACATCACCAGTTGCCATAGCCTCACCCCTTGATCGAATCCAGGTTATTTCTTCTGCGAGTAAAAGAAAGTCATCACCGCGAAGCGAGGCTCCGTCATGTGCAGTTACGGTTTTATTCTCATCATCAAAGACAATCGGACCATCACATTCCAATACCAAATCAGATGTAATGCCATCAATAGCAAGCAAGTAAGAGGCCAAAAAAAAGGCAGAGTAAGTTACATAACTACAGAGTCTTCGATAGAGCACTGTTTGAAAGATGTATTTTTGTCGGAAAGCGACAAGGAATAAATGATCTACTTTCAATCAATCTTGCTATTTACTACTTCTCATACTCTAAGTGGAACACTCAATGATTATATCCAAGAACGAATTGTTCAATATTATGGATGGGTCTTACCATGATCCCCATCACTTGCTTGGTATGCACATTTTGGGAGGTGGGGCTGGCTTAGTTGTGCGGACATGGGACCCGGGAGCTAAAGAAATTTCACTTATTTGTTCAGGAAGTGGGGATTCCTTTAATATGGTATGCATTAATAATAAAGGCTTTTTCGAACTTGTTCTTCCTTGCCGATTGTCACCTTTCTCTTACCGGTTGCATTCAAGGTATGATGGTGGGGAGAGGGAATGGGTTGACCCCTATGTTTTTTTACCAAGCATAAATAACACTGAACTTACCGCATTTAATGAGGGTTGGGAGAGACGCCCATTTGATAAGCTTGGGGCAATCCCCAAGCTACACCAGGGAACTTCAGGAGTTTCTTTTGTCGTCTGGGCACCTTCTGCAAAGTCTGTACATCTTGTTGGCGACTTTAATCACTGGAATCATTACGCATTACCAATGCGCTCACTTGGCAGTTCGGGGTGTCGTGAATTGTTTGTCCCCCATGCCAAAATTGGGGATAAATATAAGTTTAGAATTCTTGGGTCTGATGGTGTCCTTCGCGAAAAAGCGGACCCTTTTGGATGGCGATTCGAACCACCACCAGGAAATTCTTCGATCATTGATGATCGATCCCTTCAAAGAAGTTCAATTCTTCGCACAAAACCTAAGAACCCTAGAGCTCTGCCAATTTCCATTTACGAAATGCACCTGAGTTCATGGCGTTTTCACCCTACAGAAAATCGACCTCTTTCTTTTCTTGAGCTAGCCCGTGAGTTACCTGATTACTTGGTTAAGTTAGGTTTTACTCATGTTGAGTTTTTACCACTTAATGAGTACCCATTTGATCCAAGTTGGGGCTATCAGGTAACTGGATATTACGCACCCACTCACAGGTTTGGTCCCCCTGAGGACTTGTTTCAACTTATTGAAGCATTACAAACTGCAGGTATTGGCGTGATCATAGACTGGGTCCCGGCACACTTTCCTTCTGATGAATTTGCACTCTCCCGGTTTGATGGAACCTGCCTTTTTGAGCATGAAGATCCCCGAAAGGGAATGCATGCAGAGTGGGGCACTCTTTGTTTCAATTACGATCGACCTGAAGTTAGAAGCTTTTTAATAGGGAGTGCCATTGCCTGGATGGATAGGTTCGGAATTGACGGCTTCCGGGTCGATGCAGTGGCCTCTATGCTCTACCTTGATTATGCCCGCAAAGATGGTGAGTGGTGCCCGAATCAATTTGGTGGAAACGAAAACTTTGAGGCTATAGATTTCCTCAAACAATTTAATCATGCAATTCACGAAGAGAACCCTGAGGTTATTAGTATTGCGGAGGAGTCGACTTCTTTTCCTCAGATAACCAAGCCCCCCTTCATGGGTGGGCTTGGGTTTGACCTCAAATGGAACATGGGCTGGATGCATGATGTTCTGGGTTATTTCTCATCTGATCCAAACCACAGGACAAGCAAGCACGACAACTTGACCTTTGGAGCAATCTACCAATTCTCAGAAAACTTCGTTCAAGCCTTTTCCCACGACGAAGTGGTTCATGGAAAAGGTTCGTTGGTTAATAAGATGAATTTAGCTTACGAGGAGGATAGGATCGCTAACTTGAGGGCTTTACTTGCCTTACAGTGGACCTGGCCTGGGAAAAAGACTTTATTTATGGGGTGTGAATTTGGCCAGTGGAAGGAGTGGGACTACCAGGCTGCCTTAGATTGGCAATTGCTTGAGTTCCCTAATCACCAAGGCTTATGCGACCTAATTTCCGACCTCAATGCACTCTATCAAAAACATCCAACTTGGGCTGAATCTGATCATGACGGCACAAAATTCAAATGGATAGATTGCAACGATGCGGGAGGACAAACCTTGAGCTTTCTTAAGTTTGGAAATTATCCCAATGATACACTTTTGGTGGCATGCAATTTCTCGGACTCTTTGAAGCATAGGGACTGGGGGTGTCCACACTCTGGCATGTGGGAGGTTATTCTAGATACAGACTCCCCGAATTATTCGGGTCACGGTGCTGCTGGATCAACCCGATTTGAAAGCTTTGCTGAACCGAGGAATAATCAACCAAACGGACTATCTTTTGCAGTTAACCGCTGGAGTATAAGGATTCTTTCTCTCGTTGCTGACCAAAATTAAAGGATTAAATTACACCGCTATCAGCAAAGCTATAATATCCTATTCCCGTAGGACAGTTATTGGGTTCACCTATAATTACATGATCATGAAAATCGATATCCAAAAACCTTGCGGCTTCGGATATTTTTTGAGTTACCTTTAAATCGCTTGAACTTGGCGTGGGATCACCACTTGGATGATTGTGAGCAAGAATAATTGCCGTGGCACCCCAGCGTATCGCAGGTTTAAAAACCTCACGGGGATGGACAAGGCTTCCTGTTGCCGTACCAGTAGTGATATTTTCCAATCTTAATAATTTATTCTTTCGATCCAGGCATAATACCCAGACTTTCTCCACTGACTCGACAAGGGACTCCGGATAAAGAAGGTTCCACACCGTTTGCGGTTCATCAAAGAAAATGGCTTCCAATCTATTACCCTGGGAAATTCTCTTGGCAACTTCAACCAGGGCACTTAATTGCAGAGCCTTTACTTTACCAATCCCAGGAATCTTTCGGAACTCCAAAGCATCCCAGCGCACAAGTCCCGCAAGGGAACCAGCCTGACTGATTAGAATATCAGCTAAAGACAAAACATCATATCTGGCTGTTCCGGAACGCAAAATCATGGCGAGTAATTCGCGGTCTGAAAGAGCCTTAGAACCAAGATTCTCTAATCTTTCCTGGGGGCGTTCACTAGGTGGTAAATCCCGCAGGGATACATTCTTGCCCCGGGGATCTTTACTCATGGCATGTTAAATCAAATTAATCGGGCAAGTTTACCTCAACATATGCATCCCTTTTTTGGCGAGATAACCATATCCGCTGATCGTTAAGTTCAGATTTCCTTGCCAGGATGCCTTCAATCTCAGCACGAACTTCATTGATCGGTAAATTTTTGGCAGCTTCAATCTTATCAACTTTTATGATATACCATGCCAAATTCTGCGAGGAGGCAACTGAACCGTCTGCCTTTCTTTCCATCAAGTTTACCGCAAAAGGCCTGGAACTCTCTCCTTCATTGAGTCTAAATGCAATATCCCGAATTTGGTCATTTCTAATTTCGTCCTTAGAGACAAAAAATCCCCAACTCCCACTATTTTTAAGGAAAGGGCTTTGCCCATTCTTGGATGCGAGATCCTTAAAATCAGAACCCTCTTGAATAAGGTTATAAACTTCTTGGGCGGTAGAATTCAGGTCTCCTGGCTTCTTATTATCTCCAGAAAAAACTATCTCACTCAGCCTGATTCTCTTTCCAACTCTAAAATCATTTTTATTCTTTTGATAGTAATTCTCGACGCTCTGCGGGCTAATCTCGTCTCCACTTCTTTTCCTCTGAGCGAGCATATGCATGTGAATAATGTCTTCCTTTAATTGCTCCTTATACTCTAGTGTGGATTGCCCATTGCTTTGTAAAACTTCGCGAAACAACCTGCGGTCCCCGTTAAAATTAGACATTAATTTATTTGAGTATTCCTGCTCAACATAAGTTTCAGGGAGCTCCATGCCCTTTTCTTTAAATGCGATTTGCGAAAGAAGTCTGTCAATTTTACCATCCACAAATTCACTAGCTCTTTGAAGCTTTTCTTTTTCAGAAAAGTTTAATTTCTCCATCGCAAGTTCAATTTCCCCCCATGTGACGACTCTGTCATTAATCCGGGCAACTATTCGATTTATCTCAATTAACTCATCCTCTGCAATTAGGTAGCCAAAGCCTGACCCTATGATAATGAAAAACAACCTAGCTAACATGTTTAATCCCATGAATGTGAATCTTGAGAAATCGAATGATTTCCTTCAACTTTAAAAGTGGAAGTTTTTCATTAAGTCGTGGAATTCTTCCCATCTTTTTCAAATATTTCACGCCATCTCTTGAACTTTTCTTCACTTCCCTGCAAAATAATTCATTTTCTTTGCTTGTGATTGAATCAAATCCAGCTTCCTGACCAAGGCATTTAATCTCCGTCTCATAGAATAAAGCTCGGG
>JABBBW010000047.1 GCA_018607205.1 Opitutales bacterium
CAACCACAGGGTTCATCTTTTGCATAGCAGTGGGCAAAGACTCGTAAAGAGTGGGGGCGATCTCCTCGATCATCCCCAACAAACTGTTGTAGGCGGGGGCACATAGTAATCCTGCAACGATTCCGGCCAGTCCCCCGGCGCCGGTAAGCACAGTGGTTTCCACAAGGAATTGAAATACAATATCCCTTTTGTTCGCCCCGATCGCCCGGCGAATTCCTATTTCCCGGGTTCTTTCCGTGACCGTGGCCAGCATGATGTTCATGATGCCTACACCGCCCACAAAAAGGGATATACCGGCTACCAGACCCATTAGGGCGACAAAGGTCATTTTTGCCCGTTCTGCCTGTTGCATAAGCTCGAAGGGAACGGTGACTTGGAAATCCTCAATCCCATGATCTCGGATCAGCATATCCCGAATCATTTGGGCGACAGAAAAGAGCTTGGTTTGATCATCTATGGTTAAGGTGAGCTTGGAGATTAAGTGACTGCCATCATACCCCTTGTAATAGAAATCGAATATTTTAGCCCAATGGGTTTCGAGGGGTAGATAAATGTTATCATTGAACAATTCCTTAAAGCCAAGTTTTCCATCATCATTGAGGGCACTTCTTGGGGCGACTTCTCCAATCACGGTAAATAAATTCCCTTCAATGTTTACAGTCCGCCCAAGGGAGTCACCAAAGGGAAAAAGCTTTTTAGCAAGACCAGATGCGAGTACACAGACTTCAGCTTTGTCCCGGTTGTCCTCTTCGGAGATGAATCTTCCCTTACTAATCTGAAGGCTGTGCAAATCTCGATAGTTTGGCAAACAACCAAGGAACTCTACTTTTTTCTTATCGTATTCAGTGGAAGCATACCTCCTTGAAAGCTCGCGGGTTGGATAAGCTGCGGAGATGGAGGGCACGGTATTTACAATTTTGCGAAAGTCATTTTCCGTTAGTCCCCAAGATATAAAGTAATCTCGCTTTTGAGACCTGTCTTGTTGGGAAGGTTTTTGACTGGAAATGATGAGGTTATTTGCCCCAAGTTCCATGATTTCCAGTTCTGCCTGTTCGGCAATTCCTTCACCTATAGCAAGTAACCAGATTACACTGACGACTCCAATGAAAACCCCTAATCCGGTCAGAATGGACCGGAGAGGGTGGGTGACCATACTTTGCAGGGCACTTTTAGTAAGATTAGCGAGCGAGTTGCTCCACTGACCAGAGGTAGTTTTTTGAGAGGATTTTTCTTCTGGTGGTAAGTCAGCAACAACTGGCTCTTTGGATCGATCATCTGAAGTAATTTCCCCATCATTCATTCTGATAATTCGGCGGGCACGGGCAGCTACCTCCTCCTCGTGTGTTACCAATACGATGGTTTTTCCCTGCTGATTTAAATCATCGAGCAGGTTGAGGATTTCTTCGGTGGTTTTAGAATCGAGGTTTCCGGTCGGTTCATCGGCGAGAATAAAAGCGGGGTCGTTCGCAAGGGAACGGGCAATGCCGACCCGTTGCTGTTGTCCTCCAGAAAGTTGTAGAGGTTTGTGATTCAAACGATCACCTAGTCCGACTAACTCTGCCATTTCTTGTGCCTTGATCGCATCGAGGTTGGATGTACTGTCGTAGCTTCCCGGTAGGGCGATGTTCTCAAGTACATCGAGGTAGGGAATCAGGTTGTAGGATTGAAAAATAAACCCAATTTGCTGGGCTCGCAGCTTTGAGAGCTCGTCATCATCGAGCTTCCCGACAGCATACCCAACAAGTTCATAATTTCCCTCTGTTGGTTGGTCGAGACACCCGAGCAGATTAAGCAGGGTACTCTTACCTGAACCCGATGGACCCATGATCGCGAGGTAGTCACCTTGGGGTACCTCGATGGAAATTTTATTGAGGGCAACAACCTGCTCCTCGCCCATTTGATAAACCTTAGTCAGGTTAGTGGTAGAGAAGGCAGGATTCATTTTGGTAAGAGCGGCCAGTTTAGAATCGCCCGAAGCAATCTAGTTAAGGGCTAACTCTTTGTCTTCGCTCGGTTCAAAATTTTCTCGGAAGGGGTCGGGGTTAATGACCACGGACTCGCCTTCTTCCAATCCCGCTACTACCACCGCATGAGACATGTTGTTCGGGCCCAAATCAATTTCACGAAGTTCAAGTTCTTGATCCTCTCCAGCTATCAAACAATAAGCCTTGCCCTTTTTCCGGAATACCGCGGGTAGGGGAATCTGAAGGGCTTCTTCGATAAGTTCAGACAGGATAGTGACCTTAGCAGTCATACCAGTGCGTAGACCTTTGGGGGGATCATTAATAATGATCTTGGTCCCATATTCCTTGATGTGTGCACGATAACGGTCAAATGCCGGCCAGGGGTAATCGCTGACGGACTGCACAGAACCTTCAAGTTCCACATCCCTGATCGCATCAATGGTAATCCTACATATCATACCAGCTTTTACCTGCTCGACTCGGCTCTCATTAATTTTTGCTTGTACCAGCAATCGGGAAGCGTCGGGAAGCCGAATAATGGTCTGGTTCTCTCTTACATCTTCACCCTCTCCAATAATGACACCCTTATTGTTCTGATTGGCATAGGTAACTTCCCCTTCTGCTGGAGATAAAATGGTGCAATTCACAATTTGATCCTCAATCTCACGCTCCTGTGTGAGTTCAAGTTCATAGGAGTTTCTGGCAGATTCGAGGCGGGCTGCGGTGGTCAGAATGGAGGCGTTGAGATCATTGACTTTCGCTTTTTGGGTGTGGGTGCGTAATACCTCAAGCTTGGTTTGAGCAAGGTCCAGCTCCTTCAACGCTTTTTCCACCGCAAATTGATCCGCTTCCAGTTGGGCTTCAGAAACATATCCTTTAGCCGCCAACTTTTTGCTGTAGGCCAAGTACTCTTCAGCACGTCTGAAGTTTTCTTTCGCCACAAACTCGGCGCTCTCCAATTGCTCCTCGTTTTGACGGAAGGTGCCAGACAGGTATTCCTGCAGAGCCAGCTTAGCTGCCTCAACATCTGCCTGAGCTTTAACAAGGGTGGCATTTGCCTGATGCACGGAGATACGCTGGCGTAGCAATTCCTTTTGTAATCCGGCATCATCCAGTCGGACCAAAAAGTCACCTTTTTTTACAAGGGTTCCTTCCGGTACAATTTCCAGAATACTCACTCCCCCAGAGCCCCGGCTTTTAACCTGGCTCTTGATTTCGACATTTTCCGCGCTCTCCACTTCCCCTGGCTCCACGATTTCCAACCTAAATTCCGCAACCTTGGCCTCTTCGTAGATCGGTTTGATTTGCAAGGACTCGCCTTGTTCTTCGTTATTGAGCCATAAAAACGCGGACAGTGCACTTGCTCCGGCTATACCCATCAACGTCTTGGTCGATATAAAGCCAGCTTTTGATCGGGTATACATGTGCATCATTGAATAAAGAAGGAGGGTGAGAGCAAGTGAGGAGTCATCCGAGTAGCAAGAGTTTTACTTTAAGTTGGGTGTGGTTTGCAGACCATTCCATAATCCATTTTCCAACAAATTCATTTCACCGAGGTCATAAGCATAGCGCATTCTCAGGGCTTCCGATCCGATCCACACCTCGACAAACCGGTTGCTCGCATTAAGTAGATCATTGAGTGCATTGACCAAGTCCCGAGCAGTGGTGGCCCCAAACTGAGAGCTTCTACCTGGTTTGGGAGGTTCATCGAGGCGCATCCGGGCAAGGTCGACCTGGGCAATCGCTCCCCGTACCGCTGCCCGGTTTAATTCAAATTTTAGTTGTAATAGGCCGGCAAGCCTCTGGTGTTCACGGAAAGCCCGGAGAAGACTGTCCTCATAGGCGAGGTAGTCCCTTCTTGCTTGTTGGTAGCGAAGAAGGGCCGCTTTGAAGCGGTTTCTTTCCCTGACTTTGGAAAGTGGGGTATCCAGTTCCAATCCGACACGCCACTCACTTTCATCCGATTCAAAATCACCGGCAGTTAGTGCATCGGATCCCACATCCCCAGATAGCACGAGGTCGAGATCGGTTCGCAAATCATCCCGGGCAAGATCGGCTTTCCTCCAAATATCGACCAATTGAGCACGGTTATTTTTGGAGTCCATTCGGTGGGTACATGCAAACCGGGCATCTTCGCAGGGAGAAACCAAAGCTTCCTGCATCACAATCGATTCCAATCGGGCCGATGCCTGAGCAAGGGATAGCTCGAGCAAGGTGCCGGAGTAAGCACTGAGCAGGGCGGAGAGTTTCGTGCGTGAAGCGGCTAGAGGGCGATCCTTATTTTCACCTTTCCATGCTCGAATATTCTTGGTGGTTTCATTAAGCGAAGAGCGTATACTTCGAAGGGAGGCGTTTGCTTCCACCAATAATTGATCGAGGTGATTATTGGAAAAGGTATTGGTGTTCATTCCCAGTTCGAGAAGATCTGTTCTCTTCCTTAATTTTTCAAAGCTCTGTTTTCTCGCAGGCAAGGCCTCGTCAAAGGCTTGGTAATCTGCAGTTAATTCGAGAAAGAATTTCTCTGCCCGGGGAAAAAGGGCAGTGGCTTGTTTGTGCAAATCTTTCAGGGAATTAAGGTCGGGAGAGATTGCAGAGTCGCGAACGCCAGATAATATACGATTTGCCTCTTCCTGAAGAAAGACCAGTTCAGGATTAGTCAGTTTGAACGCATTGATGTAGTCATCCACCACCCGAAGGGATAGATCAGGAGGGAGTCCCAAAAAGATCTTATATCCATCGAGCCGGTTTTCATAGGATGATTTGGCAGCAAGTAGACGGCTCTGACCATTAAAGAGGGCCTGCCTCGCCTGATCCACTTGGAGTCGGTTTCCTATTCTTCCCGCTTCAAAGGCTGCTTCCAACTGAGCGAGGCTCTCATTCAATTGGGCGACATTAGCTTCCTGATTTCGGATTGTTTGAATCTCCTGAACCAGCCCCAAAAATCCTGATACCCCAGTGGATGGAGGAGATATGAATGAAATACTCCCACCACTCCCTATATTGCTTGCTGGGTTCGCTCCGAGTACGACTTTAAGAAAAAACCCTTGCCTGAACTGTTCCAGTCTGCGGGCATCCATCAAAAGAGATCGCTCACTTTGGGTCAGGCCTTCCATGTAAATCCTTCGGCTGGCACCACGTAGTAGGGGTTGGGTAATTGTCAGGTTGGCGAGGGAACCACCCATGCCCACCTTGCCATTTCTTAAATCCACACTTAAGCGATTGGCCAGGGATGCTACCCAGGTTGCTCCATGCCCTGCCATGCCTTCGACTCCCACGGTGGTTCGGTTGATTAAGTCTGCTGGTTCTTCTCCTGCCTCTTGGGTTACCTTGGCACTGGCTTGGGCAAAAGGAGCGGGGCCGAGTCTGAACCGCTCGAGGGTGACCCCGAGGGCGGAAAGATAGAGAGATTCTTTCTGCTCCTGATATTCTCGCGAGTGGAGCAGAGCCAGTTCCATCGAGCTTGCCAAATCGAGTCGGACGGTATGATTGTTTTCGAGAATCAGGGATTCCTTCCATTGGCCGGAATCAAAGGTTTTCGATATGTTCCCATCCTCATAAGCTCCATCCTTCTGAATACGCTCTGTGATTTCTCGTGCACCTTCATCGTCTTTAGGAGGAGGGGGCAATTCATTCAGTTTTGCTTCTTGCAGACGGGAGGAAGGAGCTGGTTGCCAGTCAAAACCGGGTACATCCTGCAAAAGTTTACGAACTTCCAAATCCGCTGTTTTCGGATCGATCTTTCGAGAACATCCAAGGAGAGAAAAGACCAGGCAGATAACAATTGAAATGGAGCGGTAGGGGTTCAACTTTAAGGGTCTGACAGAATAATGGTGGTGAGGAGAAGACTCTGATTCATATTGCTTGAAAAAACAGATTGAATCAAAGAAAAGTCGTTGGTTTGAAAAACTTTACTTAGGGAAGACCTCGTGGATCACCCGGCACTTCGGTAAGGATTCCTGGAGCGATCTCGCTCCTTGGGCCGATATGTTTGTGCCATAAATATGTACTTCCTTCAGCTGGGTTAACTTGGCTAAGTGACCGATAGCTTTATCGGTAATAGGGAGGTCGTGCAGCCAAAGTTTTTCCAGTTGGGAGAGGTGGGAAATTTCGGTAACAGTTTGGTCGGTCACCTGAGTTTCTCCAAGATAGAGCCCTTGGAGGTTACTTAATTTGGAGAGATGCTGGGCACCCTTATCCGTAACTGGGTTTCCCCTTAGCCCCAAATAAGTAAGTTGGCTCATCTTACAGAGATTCTCCAACCCACGATTGGTAACTCCAACTTTTCCAAGAGGCAGGAGAACAATACTGCTGGACTTGGAGAGCAACTTTACCTCTTGTTCACCCAAAGGGGTGCGGTAGAGGTTGAGCCATTCCAGCTTGGGTAGGTTGGAGATAGCAACTATGTTGTTTGGTTCAATGCGACAGTTTTCCAAAGAAAGGTCGGTCAGTTCGCTGAGGTCTCCCAGTTGAAAGAAAAACCTACGGGGCACATCCGTGTCTTGGAGAATAATTTCTGAAACCTTTGCTTTCTTTAAAAATATCTTCCCTCCCATTAGTTCAACTCTTTGAACAGGAGAGTGATTCAAGTAAGGCGTATCTGCTTGTGCAAAAAAAACCAGGTGGCCTAAAGTAAAGCCAAGCAAGGCCGTTCTAATCATTCTTTTTCGCCGGACATTCGAGCGGCCAACCGTACTGCTGCTTTCAGGCTGTTCGGGTCGGCTTTTCCCTGCCAGGCAATGTCAAGAGCGGTGCCATGGTCAACGGATGTACGGATGATGGGCAGCCCGAGGGTAACATTGACGGCCTGATCAAATGCGAGTGCTTTTACCGGTATTAAGGCCTGATCGTGGTACATGCAAATATAGGCGTCCACTATTTGTCTTCGAGAGGGGGTAAACGCGGTATCAGGGGGTAGGGGACCCACGATATCGGCCCCTTGGGCGCGAGCCCGTTCGATCGCAGGGATAATGATTGCTTCCTCCTCGCCCTGTCCAAAGAGTCCATTCTCGCCGGCATGAGGGTTCAGTCCGCAAACTGCCAATTTAGGTTCCCGTCCCAAGAGACTGCGGTGAGCCTCACGGGTAAGGGAAATGACTTGGTTGATCCGTTCAACGGAGAGCAGACCGGGCACTTGATGGTAGCCGACATGTACAGTAACCAGAGAGCAACTGATTGTTTCCGAAAAGAAAGCCATGCAAAAATCCTTGGTGCCCGTACGCTCGGCAAAAATTTCGGTATGTCCGGGCTGGGTGATGCCTGCTGCCTGCATGGCCTCCTTGTTTGCTGGACAGGTCACCACGGCGTCGACTCTACCGGCGAGACAGGCATCGATTGCGGATACTACGTATTCATGAGTTGCCCGCCCGGTACGGGCTTCGGCTATGCCGGGATTGAGTTCGTTGGGTTTAAGAATAGATAAATCAATGATTCCAGATGGTGAGGAATCGGTAATTTCTTCCAACTCAATAGCAGAACAATTCAATACCTTGCCCGTCTGGTGGGCACATGCTTTTAAGATAGTAAGATCTCCAAAGATTACGGGTTGGCATCTATCTAAAATTTCAGGAGCGTTTAACAGATCCAGGCAGATCTCCGGACCGACTCCTGCGGGGTCGCCCATGGTCACTGCTATTTTCGGTTTTGGCATGATTTCGAAAGCAATTCTTTCAAGTTACCTAAGTTGGGTCGATGATCTTTTTGGGCCGCCACCCAGGAGTTAATTTGGTTTGGCCAGAGTCTTATCTGATCAGGCCCTAATCCTTTTTCCATTTAAAATTGGCAAATACCACCTTG
>JABBBW010000147.1 GCA_018607205.1 Opitutales bacterium
TTTAACTCCTCTGCGAGAGGGAGAAGTTGCTGGATTTGTTCAATCGAACGATCCCATACATGTTGGTGGTTTTCCTGTTCTCCGGTAACTTTTCCTGGAACTAGTAAAACAGAAGTTCCACCGACTGCCTTGGCATCACGCATCGCCTGGGCGAGACCATTGCGGCTCTTTTCGCGAACCTCAGGATTCCTATCGGATAGTCGAACCTGCCAGTGTTTACTGTAAACCACACCGTGCATGGGGAGGTCGAGCTGAGCACAGACTTTTTTCATTGGTTCTACCTGTAAGCCGGGTGCATTGCCCTCGATCCCATCAAACCCGAGGTCTTTTACTCTTTGAAAATGTTTCTCATCGGGAGCGGTGCCCACCTTGACCGCCTTGTGAATGATTCCACGAAAGGACTTCGACTTGGCGTGGGATAGACCGGCGAGAGCCAGAGACCCGGCGGTTGTGGTCAGAAAGTGTCTACGATTCATGAGATGTATAACGGAGTTGAGTACTGGGTTTGTCAACTTTGCGTATGAATGATTGGGAAAAAAATAAAGATGGGCAGGGATTTTGCCTTGCTGACTAAACTTGGAGAAGTGCATAGTCAGATCTTTAAAACAATAGCCCAACCCGAAGGAAAAAAAGTGAGCGAAAAAGAAATCAATTTAAGTAAAACCAAGTTTCTCTTTTGGGGGTCACTAGCGTTGTTGCTGGTATCTCTTGTGGCATGGTTGGTAAACCTGGAAGTAGCCTTGCAATCATACTCGCCGGGCTTGGTTCTCATAAGTGATCTTTTACCTGGTTGGCTGTACCTAAAGTTGGCATGGTTGTCCGCCGATTTGAGTACCATTAGTACATTGGTCCCTGTCCTGCTGTTTTTGTTTCCATGCCTGCAGGGTTGGAAGGTTTTGCGTGCGGGTAATGATTTTTTACAAAGGCGGGAGATACCAAGCGACCCATACCCCCTTAATTTTTCCTACTTTCTGGTGATGCTCGGATTGGCGGGTACTCTGTACGGATTGTTGATTGGGCTGGATGTGAGCGGGGTGAAAGAGCTTGGTGATGGTGGTCAAACGGTAGACAAAATTAAAGGTTCTCTGGACCAGTTGCTTGGGGGGACTGCTACGGCCTTACTGAGCTCTTTACTAGGCTTGATTGGTGCATTTTTGGCCGCCAAGCCATTGAGCTGGTGTTTTCAATGGGCAACTGAATTAAGTGATGATGAAGACTTAAGCCTGACAGAAACCATCGAGCGCTTAGTGGGCGATATGCATAGTCTGGGAGATGCAAGCCGGGCATTTGGCGAGCGACTTGACGGAACGAGTATACAGGATGTGCCTAATACTTTGGTCGAGATAAAGGGTGAATTGGCTGGGCTCAAAGAGGAACTGGCCCGGGCAAATCAAAGAATTGAAGGGTTGGGAGATTCCCAAAAACAGGGCCAGGAAATGTTGGCCCCATTACAGGAGTTGGGAAGGCTGGGGAATTTGGAATCCTTACTTGGCAGGATTGGAGATGCACATGAAGCAGGGAATGAAACCGATCAAAAAATGCTTGGTTCCCTGGAAACGATGCATCAAGACCAGTTGGATCAGGCGAGGAAATTAAATGTGGACTTTGAGGGTATGGCTGGAAGTTTGCGTACCATGGAGGAATGCCTGATTTCTTTAAAAGAATCTGGGGTTTCGGGTACGGAAAAACTGGAGGAGACCATTTCTCAAATTCGGTCAGCCAATGCGACATTGAACCTAAGTCGGGAGGAGGCCGAAGTCCAAAGAGAGAAGGTGGTTTCTCTGCTTAAGTCTGCGGAGGCAGATAGAAAAGCTGAGCGCAGTGCTCTGCGTAATGCATTTGGGCAGTTCGCCACTACGAATGTGCCAATAGACGAAAGCGAGGTCCAGTGAGTACAAAGAGGAAGGGGCTGTCTGGCCTCGATAGCTTGATTAATGGAAAGGGCGGGGCAAAAGCTCGGAGTTCTCCAACGCTCAGTCCAAATGATGCCTTGGTACAAGTGGCATTACCTTTAGTACTTATTCTTGCTATTATTACCCGGTTAATGGTGATTGAATATACTGAGGCAATGCGAAACCAGGGACCACGCATCCTCGATATGTGGAAACAACAATTGATCCTGCGGGTGGACACGGTAATGGATGCCTGGGAGAGGGAGGCAGAACTGGGAGCTTTTCCAGACTTTAGCAGAATACAATGGGAGGGTGCTTTTCCAAATGATCAGAGGTTTGAGAGTTTGTGCGGCAAAGCATTGGAGATGAATGACCGGGCAAAATTGCAGGACGATCTTTATAATGCAGCACTGGCCTATGAACCACCTGCTGGGGAAGAGGAAGGTGCCCTACAATTTATTACCCTTTACGATCCACTTGCCAAGACTCAGCCAGCTGATCCGACCCTGGTATCTGAAGATTTTATAATCGATGAGGAGCGCCGTGATTATGCATTTGGATATGTGGCCGACCGGGTGGCCAAGTGGAAGGAACAGGTGGAGGGATTGCAATGGGCAGCTGTTGCCCAATGTGCTGACCAGTTGCCTCTCAAAGAAATTGGTGAAGTACAAGATGGAGTTTCCACCCAGCTTGTTCGGGTGGCCGGGGAGTTAACGAAGCGTGGATATCCGCTGCTTAACTCGGTGGTAGGCGAGTATGGGAAATTAGAACGATGATTGGAGGAATGAATTTGAGATGTGCACTTAGTACTTTACTGGTATTGACAGGCGGGATCTTCCTGTTTGGGCAAACCAATGATCCAAAGGCTGGAGCCAAGAGGATGCTGGCCTTGCGTGCAGCAGCAGAGAAAGCAAGAATGTACCTGCAGGGCACAGCCGATGCCAATGAATCTGCAGTGGATGAATTGAGCCAGTTACTTTCGAAGGAAATGCTCGGGCGGGTAAAAGAATTTGAGGCAAAAAAGACGGGAGAAAAACCTACCCGTAAATGGATTGAGGCCTGGCGTATGCAAGAGCTGGAAAAGACGGTCTCCGATACATTGGAGTGGGCCAAGGAACAAAGTCCTTTGCCCATTGAACGGGCGGATGTATTAAAGCGGGCGGCCAAGGACTGGGCACAGGAAGCCCCAGCAAAAGCCCAGCAATATGCAAAGCAAAGCATGGAGCAGGTTTATGGAAAAGCCAGGGAGTTGGCAGCGGGGGAACAGTTGAAGCGTTTACGGGATAATCTTTCGTACCCGACAAAGGAGGATTTAAATGGCCGGCTGAATCAACTATTCGAGGAACGGTCAAAGGGGTTGCAGCCTTTGTCGACCGATGATTTTAACGCATTGAACGATTGGTTCGAGCAGTTGGTTGGTAAAACCGGGCCAGTTTTTGAGGAGTTAAAAAGGAAGGTATCGGAAATGTCCACAGATATGTGTCTGGAAATTTCGAAACAATACCAAGCACAGTACGAACAGATCCGATTATTTGTCCAAAAGAACCAATTCCCAGAGAGTTTAAAAACAAAGGAGGAATTGCAGGTTGTTGCCCTGCAGGCATTGAATAAGAACCGGGGAGAGGACTTGCAGGCTACCCCCCCGGTATATGGAGTATTTGAGGCATCGGAGAAATTGGTCGAGCGAGCAGCGATGCACTGGGAAAAAAACCGCTTTGAAAAATTTCTTAAATCCACAGATTTCTGGCTACCCCAAAAGAAGAAAATCGAACAGGCAATCCGCGACGATATAGCTAACCATGTACCACCCGGAAAAAGTTTGAATTTATTAAACGATAAATATTTGTCAGCTGTCCAGGAGATGGTTGCCGTTAAATACGGTGGCGAAAAATGGAGCCAATATTTTGCCGACTCATTGAAGGAGGGGGGAGCACTGACCAAGTCCCTAAGTCAAAGGTTGCGCGATGGAATTAAGAAAAGATCGCAGGAAGTGAGGAAACAAATCGCAGAGGAGCAATTAAGGACGAGCTTTAAAAACCTTTTCGAGGGTACCTTTCCGAAAGAGTCCCAGATCTTGTGGTTTTATGAAAAGGGGAAGGCAAGAGTCTCTAACTTCCCTGAGTTATTAGAAAATATTGAGGTACCTTCCGAGCTTCGTTCAAACTTATTGGAGGAGACCAAGAGGATGGCGGTTGATCTAGCAAACAAACCATTGGTACCAGCATTAAATGCATTCCGAAAACAGTTGGGAATCCTTCGGGTATTGGAAAAAGAAAAGTTGGCTCAATTAAAAGTGCAAGTTGTGGAGGGGCGGGCTTTCCTGGAAATTCTTAAAGATTGGCAAGTCGGATGGAATGAATTGTGGGATAAAAAAAAGAAGGAGGTCGAAGAAAGATGGTATCCGCAATTTGAACATACTGGAAAAGAGCTGAGTAAAGCGGTGCGTCAGTTATACGAAGGTATGATAAACGCAGTGGGAAATAATACTCCGGAAATTGTACAGGCACCGACTGAGGAGTTGGGCGGTGATAAAGATACCTCTGGATCGGAAGCAGTGCCGGTAGAAAATGAAAAGCCCGAAACCAAGGAAGAAGAAAAGAAGGAGGAAAAAGCCGAGGGTGGAAAGCAGGAATTAAGCGGTGGGATAACGGATGAATTAAAAGTCTTTGTTGGCTTGGCCGATGGTGTATTTGCCTTTGCGGATGCTCCAAATGGAAAGTGCCGGATGTTGTTTGGTACGCCGGATGGAGTGGGTGCATTTTCATTGGAGTTTGATCCGCAGGATGTGGAGGGGGCGGCCAGTTTAATTTCTCAAGGTTTGCAAAAGCCACTGGGCTTGGTCCTTGATGGAAATGCCAAGGGTGGGCAGGGGAGTATTTTTAATTTGTTTTCAACTAACGAGGATAATTCCGAGATACGGATGCTCTTTCGGGTGTCCAGTTCCAAGGTGCGTCATCAAATGAGTATCTTAGTTAGGCAACAGGTGGAGGCAGCCATCGAGAACTGGGCCAATGAGACCGGGGAGAAACAACCGGTTCTTCTTTGGCAAGATGATGTTGAACTTTAGATTTCGGAAAGAGAAATCAGATCTCTATTTCCTTGGCGGGATCATTCATTCAGGCGGGTGGTTTAGGCCGAAGTTTCCAATTGCATAAAAGCATCCCGATGAAGGTGATCGCAAACCATGGAGCAAACCAATCCGCTGCCGCCTGAAAGAGAAGTCCAGAGTCGTTCGCTAAATTAGAATCCTTTCTTAAGCTAACTACAAGAAGAGCATAGAGAATTCCGATTCCGCCATAGCCAAGGTTTAAGGCTAATCCCTTGAAACTTAGCAGAGTGGCCCGAATCGACTTGTCTGCGGTTTTATTGAGATAATAACTGGTGCAAAACCCAGTCATGCCCATGGCGGCAAAAAGGAGCATGGCAAAAATCACACCAAAGTGGGGAATGAAAAATCGAATTCCAATAAAAGAAAGTAGTGCGAGAACTGAAATAATGAGAAAATTTTGATTCGGGCCGAATCGTTCCGTCATCTCCCGGGATATACGGGCAACAACCATACCCTGAAGAGCAATAACAGCCCCGATTATACCAAAGGCAACTTCGGGGTAGGAAATGAGTCGGTAGTATTCACTGTTCATGGTGATGAACATTCGGATCACGCTATCTACGGTGGCAGCGGCAAGGATCACAAGTAAAGCAAAAGGAGTGCGGGCAATCCAAAGGGCAACATTCCAGGTTTGTGAAAAAGCGGCCCGGAGAGGCAGCAAATCTGATTTGGATTGGTAGTTCTCAGTTTCGCGAAGGGCACATGCAGAGAGAAGGGTGAGCACGGCAGTTACCAAGTTAAGTAGAATGGGCCAGCGCATAGTATCCTGCTGGGTAAGCGAATTTTCAAACCCGAGGAAGGCACAGGCTTGATTCATTACGTCCGGATCGTAAATAATTCCACCCGTAAGGAGGGCAATCATGAAGGCAAAAGATTGCCAGCGGGTTACTTTTTGGAGGATTTTTGCCCAGTCCTCCTTTTTGCCGGCCTCGTCAATTGAGTCGTAAACCAATGCCTCATCTGCGCCGCTGGCCGCTGCTTCCGCTAATCCACTAAGAATCCGGTTGATCGCGAGAATCCAAAAGAGTAGGTCGAGGTCGGAAGTCGGTGCAAATCCCCAGACCACCATTTCGATGACCATGAATATACCAGCGGCGACAATCATTTTTTTGCGGCCAATCATATCGGATAGGGCACCAGAGGGAACTTCGGCAAGAATGATACTGGCCGCCCAGATGGAATTGAGAATGGCGAACTGTTCGAGTGTCATCCCAAAGTCCAAGTAAATTACCGCAAAAACGGGGTAGTAAAATCGGGCATTAAAAAAGATCCTGAAGGCGATGAAGTTTCGCACATTGGATCGGGCGATTTCTATTTTCTCACTCATTAACTAGAACCAGTCATAAATTGTTTATGGATCGTGGGAACGAGGCACAGAATAATCGTTCCGACTGCTAAGCAAATCCAAGGAGAAATACCAAGGCCCATAGGAATAAATCCGGCTAAGAGGGCGATGGTCGCTGCCAGTAGAGCGTAGGGGAGTTGGGTGCGGAAATGGTCGTATGGTTTGATCTCACATGCCATTGAAGAAATTATGGTGGTGTCGCTCAGGGGCGAGCAGTGATCTCCAAACACGGCTCCGCTAAAGACCGCCGCCACCGCGGAGGCCATCATCGCATCCGACCCCGGAGCAAGGGATGCACAGACCGGAACGACCAGAGGCATAAGTACACCCATCGTCCCCCAGGATGTACCAGTGGTGAAAGAGATTAATACGCCAAGAATAAAGACCGATGCGGGAAATAGAAAAGGGGGCAGGGTGCCTGACAAAGTTTGTGACAGAAAGGTGGCGGCTTCGAGCTCGCGTAGGGTACCACTCAGGCACCAGGCGGCAATCAGCACAAGGGAAGGGGGAATGAAGCGGCCGATCCCACCGGCAAATACTCTGGATGAACGCATACCGGAAGACTTTAGAGATCTTTGATTGCATACAAAAGCTACGGCACAGGCGAAGATGGAGCTGTAAAGCAGGACCAGGTTGGACTGAGCATCTCCGAAGGCTTGTTGAAGTTTGTTTAGGTTGAGTGGCCATGCTTTTCCCTCAACTCCATTGAGGTACAAGCCGGCAAAGAGACTGCAAATGAGGGTAGCCAGGGGGATGCCCACTTTGAGGGATCCTAGGATTGATTGATGGTCCGTTGGAGCGGTATTCGTATTGCCTTGCTTGGTCTGGGCATCTGTTGCCGATTTTTCCATTTTCTTCATGGTGCCAAGGTTGAGGGATTTCCAAATGCTAATGACGACAAGAACGAGTGTGAACCAGCAATAAAAATTTCGCGGAATAGAAGAGAGGAAAAGAACAAATGGTTCGGTTCCTTCGATACCAGCAGCGAGGTAGCCCTCGCGGATCATTGATAATTGATAGGCAATCCAGGTGGACATAATCGCCACGCAGGCAACGGCGGAACCAGTGGAGTCGACCAGGTAAGCAAGTTTTGCTCGGGACACTCCCGTACGATCAGCCATTTGTCGTAGAGCCCTTCCGGTAAGTAGTGCACTTGCGAGTCCATCAAAGAAACAAACAACACCCATGAGGAATGCGGACCACTGCACCTTTTGGGATAGGTTCTTCCCCTGCCTTAACCAAGC
>JABBBW010000174.1 GCA_018607205.1 Opitutales bacterium
GTTCTTGCAAATATTCAGAAGTTTCTTTCCTAACACCTCTTGCTCCTGCCAAAATTAGGATAAAACATTGTTTGGGTGATGGAATCTGTTCAATCGGGATAATGGGTAAGGTTGCAATTTGTTTGTTCATTTTTTTAGGGTCTGGATCAATAAAGCCAGAAATATTAATCCCCTCTTTTTTTAAAAGACTGAAAAGTTCCCTAGCTACTCGACCGGCTCCCCAGCATAGGATGATCCTTTCACCTAAGCTAAATTCTTCTTCCAACCATTTGCGTAAATACTTGGCTTTGACTTTTTGAAATGCGGAAGGTGCGTAGCTTAAATTTGTTCGGGAAGCTCGTTTGGGATGATCCCTCCATTTTAAAAGAACCTGCGGTAATTTTTCCATTACTACACCATGACCCATCCATCTTAACCAGAGTTCGAAATCCTCGGGTAATATGCCTTTTGTATAACCGCCATAACAATCGATCAGACTTCTACGGAAGATTATCGATGGGTGAGCAAATGGGCAGTCTACAAATCGATTCATTGAATGTTCCTCTGGAGTGAGGATCTCATTGGTCCACTGGACATACAATTCATACCCTTTCCTTTGGTTTTTAATAGCCTTGGGGAAAGGTTCAACTTGGCTAGATACTAAACCAACCTTTGTATTCTTATCCAAATGATCGACTTGAATCTCCATACGTTTTGGTTCCATAAGGTCATCACCATCCATCCTCGCAATTAAGGGGGATTTTGCTAGGTAGATAGCAAAGTTCAGGCAATCTGAGATGCCGTTGCCTGGGTTTTTAAAGATTCTTACACGACTATCTCTTTGGGCAAAAGTTTCTAAGATTTGATAGCTTTCATCAGTTGAATGATCATCAACTGCAATGAGTTCCCATTGTGACAGAGTTTGTTGTAGAATCGATTTAAGGCATTCTTTTAAGAACTTTTCTTCGTTTCGAACTGGCAGCACGATCGAAACTTTAGGAGGCATGCCTTTTTTGATCTTAATTAGATGATGATATTTGCCGAATCGCTTCGTAAACGGTTATACCAACGGAAACTGCAAGGTTTAGGGAGCGCAATTCGGGGGCGTACTTTGGAATGGTTAATCGGTTTCCTTCGACCCATTGATGTATGTAATCAGGAGCACCAGCACCCTCTTTTCCAAAAATTAAACCATCTCCGCATTGAAAATTTGCATCCCAGATAGTTTTTTTTGCATGAGTACTTAAGAGATAAAGTTTACTTGGTCGCTTGGGAGATTTAATGAAATCATCCCAGTTCTGATATTCATTAACCTCAAGGGACTGCCAATAGTCCATTCCTGCTCGCCTTAAATTCTTGTCGTTGATTTCAAAACCTAGAGGATGGATGAGATGAAGTCGGCAATTGGTAAAGGCGCAAAGCCTTCCAATGCTTCCAGTATTTTGAGGTATTTCAGGCTGGAAAAGAATTACATCTATCATCGCTTGAGAGAATTTTTCATTGCTTGATCAGCTTCTCTTTGGGCCACTCTCTTTTTTAAATCCTGCCTCTTATCTCTTTGGTTTTTACCCGTGCCCAATGCCAATTCACATTTGATTAAAGCACCTTTGAAAAAAAGCTTTAAGGGAACAATTGTTTTCCCCGAAGCTTCGACTGCTGCTTTTAAACGATCTAATTCTCTACGGTTTAAAAGTAATTTCCGGGGTCTTGTGGGTTCATGATTGTTTTCATTACCAAAAATATATTCGTCAATATAAGCATTGTACAAATAGAGTTGATCTTTATTGAAACGGGCAAACGATTCGGAAATCTGAGCCTTACCATTTCGAATTGATTTTACCTCTGTGCCTTGCAATTCAATACCAGCCACCATTTTGTCACCAAGTAAGAACTTATGCCTAGCTTTTGAGTTACTGAAGGAGGGCAAACGGTCAGCAATCTTTTTCTTGCCTGCCATGTTAGGTTATTTGGCGAAGATTAAACTACAGGTAGTTTTCCCATAGTCGTCTACTTGACTTGATCAGTCCTCGGAGTCTTCGTCCCAGGGTTGGTATGTGATTTTGCCTTCGATAATTTCGCGAAGTGCAACATCTTCCGGTTCTAATTTCTCCAAAGATTCGATCAGAGGTTTGCTCCCATGCTTTAGTTGCTTGGAGCGTCGAGAGACCAAGTTGATGAGGGCGTTAGGGTCCTCGACGATGGTTTGGGCTTCTTGTAGGTATTCGTCTCTCACAATTAGATTAGGTAATTAGATTTGTGCAAAAGGGTTGAAAGTTAGGGGAAAATGTGAAATTTGCAATGTATTTCTATTATGAAAGGCAATTACAATACAATTATGATTGGTAAGACGACTGTATCATCAAAAAAGGATGCTGAGAATATTGTTCGTAAACTTCTGGAATCAAATCTTATTGCATGTGGAGAAATTGAAGGCCCAATTTCAACTATTTATCGATGGAACAAAAAAATTGTTGAAGATAAGGAATGGAGAGTAACTGTGAAGTTCCTGAAAAATGTTGATCCGAAAATTCAAAAAGAAGTTACGAAAATACACCCATACGAACTACCTCAATGGATAAATTGGGAGGTCGAAACTAGCCAAGATTTTAAAACTTGGGTAAGCTCAAAAGCTTCCCCTTAACTCGAGTGAATTATTCCTCTGGTTTTGTCTTAATTAAGGAAACGACGCGATCACCTTTTTTCCACTGTCCACGTTTGCGTAGCAACTCGACACGCTCAAAGCGCTTAAGTACGTTTCTGTTCTTGGACAGTCCTCCTGGAGGACTAAAACTTGGATGTCTGCTCATAAGTATATTTAATTATTGGAAATTGTATAATAATTCAAGTGAGAAAAAAGAATTATGCAGTTGCACCTATTGGTTCTGCTCCAGGTTCGATAGAGTCTTGTTCTTTCTCTGTTGTATCATTTGCTGATTCGCTTGAATCCTCGTTCTCCTTTTCCTCAGAATTTTTTTCTGAGGATTTAGTTATTTCAGAAATGATTTTACCATGATCGATTATTTCGTGGATGTGTTTTCCTTCAACTGTTTCGAATTCGAGCAGTGCATTTGCTGCTGCGTGCAAGGACTCAATATTTTCGGTAAGGATTTTTTTAGCTCTGTCGTATTGTTGGTCAATGATTTCTTTGATTGAGGAATCAATCTTTCGAGCTGTTTCTTCGCTGTAATTTTGAGCCCTGCTAAGTTCCTTGCCCAAGAAGACTTGATCCTGTTTATCACCAAAAGAAATCATGCCTAATTCACTCATTCCCCAGTCACAAACCATGCTGCGAGCAATGTTTGTAGCCATGCGAATATCTCCAGCAGCACCACTGGTTACATCTCCGAGTTCGATTTCTTCTGCAGCCCGGCCTCCCATTGCACAGCAGACTTGGTTAAGCATTCTTCTTTTGCTGTGATTTAAAATATCCTTTTTAGGCGTGAACATTGTGCTTCCAAGGCTTTGTCCTCTTGGGATAATGGTAACCTTGTGTATGGGAAGTAAACCATCGTCAGTTTTTGCCTGAACGATCGCATGACCGGCTTCATGGTAGGCAATTATTTTCCTATCCTCGTCATCCATGACCCTGCGGCGCTCGCGACCAAAAGAGATTTTTTCTCTGGCATCATCAAGGTCTATAGGTTCGACATGTTTTTTGCGTCTGCGAGCTGCAATCAATGCACCTTCATTTAGAAGGTTGGCAAGGTCTGCTCCCGAAAAACCAGCAGTTGCACGGGCCAAGGACTTGAGTTCAACCTCTTCTGATAGTTTAATTTTTTTGGCATGCACTTTGAGTATGGCGTCTCTACCTTCCAAATCCGGAAGGTCGATCATAACCTGACGATCAAACCTACCTGGGCGAAGAAGTGCATTATCTAAAACATCCGGACGATTTGTTGCAGCGATGATAATAATACCTTCATGACCATCAAACCCATCCATTTCTACGAGCAAAGAATTTAAGGTTTGTTCTCGCTCGTCGTTACCTCCGCCAAGCCCGGCACCCCGTTGGCGACCAACAGCATCAATTTCATCTATAAAAATTAAGCATGGTGCATTTTTCCTTCCCTGTTCAAACATGTCCCTAACACGGGCTGCTCCGACACCAACAAACATTTCTACAAAGTCTGAACCGCTTATACTAAAAAATGGAACATCTGCTTCACCGGCTACAGCCTTAGCGAGTAGGGTCTTGCCTGTACCTGGGGGACCTACCATGAGGACGCCTTTGGGGATTTTTCCTCCAATCTTACGAAATCTCTTCGGGTCTTTGAGGAAATCAACAATTTCAGAAACCTCTTCCTTGGCTTCGTCGCATCCAGCTACATTATTGAAAACAATTTTTTCATTTTCGCGGGTAAGTAACTTGGCTTTGCTTTTGCCGAAGCTGAGTGCACCCTTTCCTGCCATTCTCAATTGGCGCACAAAGAGAAAGTAAAGAAGACCGATAATCAGAAGAAATGGTAAAAGGCTGAAGAGCAATTCCGTCCAAATAGTGCTTGAGGGTTCTTCGCGAAAACGGGTCCCCAGTAAATCCCTGAGTTCTTTGTAATCTGATTCTGTTACCCTACCCTTGACCACGAAAGGAAGGGTTTTGTACTGATTCTCATCTATTTCAAAAGCGGGATTTTGGATTTTCCCTTGGATAATATACCAGTCCTCTCCGCCTTTCGGGTCACTTTGAATAATGGCTTTGTCCACCCGATCCTGCTTGGCAGCTGTTATTAAATCATCAATGGATGAAATCGAGAGTTGGCTAGGTGTGATTTCTCCCGATTGGACCATGACAAGCCCGATGATAGCAGCAAGTACTGCTAACCAAATTAATAAAACCTTGGGCTGGAAGCCTTTAGCCTGCCCATCCGAATCATCTTTCTTATTGTTTTCCACAGCGATACAATCATGTGTCTGATTGTTGGTAAGTCAAACGGATTACCCGTAAGTCAGTCTTGGAAACCTTGGCGGATTCTGCTGGTGCAAAGCCTGGTATCCATATGATTTCCTCTTTTTGATCCAAGAAAATGGGAGTGTTTATTTTTTTAGCTTTCGACCACTTTCGGTCGATCATCCAATCTGATAGTTTTTTGCTTCCTGGCGATCCGAGTGGGCGAAACATATCTCCTTCTTTTCGAGATCGTATGAAAAGATAATCTGGCAAAGTTTTCAGTGAAATAAATGCTTCATTCTGAGAATTTACATGCTTTCCATCAATCAGATCAAGAATGCGGGGATTTAGCATCATTTGTTCTGCTTGGACACTTCCACCGCATGGTAGGTGTATGGAATAGCTAAAAGACAAGGCTGTCTTTGGGATAAGAGCTAATTCATCTGAATATTCGAACTCTATGAATCCCCCCCTTTTCCTCACGCTAAATTTTTCGGCCATTTGTAATACTTTGAAATTGGCATTTTTAATTAATTGAACCAACCGACCAGTTTTTGCACTTAAGGGTATTGGGGGAGTAAGTTTGTATTCAATTTCCTCTAACCATCTAATCAGGACTCTTCTTTGGATGGCACAAGGCAATTTTATCAAACCCTCAAAATCTAATTTTTCTCCAGCTTTGCATGCACGATAAGATTCTTGGGCATAATGTTCTAGAGCCTTTGAATCTTGGCTTAAAAGATCAACTGTCTTAGCAACCCCTTGCAAAAGATCTCGATCACTTGCTTCGGCCCACTGCGGCAATACTAAGTTGCGCAAACGATTGCGCAGGTATTCGTTCTCCTGGTTGCTTGCATCTTCTCTCCATGGAATGGAACATTTTTTGAGTGCAACCCGAATGAATTGTCTACTCAATGTGACGAAAGGACGTATAAAGCTAAGGCAACCAACTTGGCTAACAGATTGGGGACTAATTAGGCCATCCACGGAAACACCCCTTGGTATCCGCCATAGTAAAGTTTCTGCAATATCATCAAGGTTGTGCCCCTGTATAATATGCATGCTCCCATTTTGTTTTACCTGTTTTGCATAAAAGCCCAGCCTGTCTTTCCTTAATACCCCTTCATCTAGTCCGCATTTTGGATTTTCTGAATACCCTACCTTGCAGGGCAATCCGAGTTTGCTGGCAAGAAGGCAGGCAAAGGATTCATCACCCTCTGAGTCATCTTTCCTTAAATGATGATTGTAATGAAGAACGACCATTCGTTTTCGTAATTGAGGAAAGGCAGCAAAGGCTAGAATCAGCGAAAAGGTGCTATCAGCCCCTCCGGAACATGCAATTCCAATAAGACCTTGTGAACTAAGAGACTCCTTAAGCACAGAAAGTGCATCGTTATGCCACAAATCAAAAGGTGCCAGTTCAAGCAACCCCATGGCCCGCTCGGCTAAGTCATCCGGCAGGTCCAGAGAATGGTCCATAGTTAGGTCCTTAAATTCCGATCGTTTCCTTGGGGAACCATTTTTTTAGGCATTCAGGAATTTTTACTTTTCCGTTCTTCTGTAAGTTGTTTTCCAAAAGGGCTGCCAGTACGCGTGGAATAGCCAGTGCAGAGCCATTTAGCGTGTGCACAGGTTTAGGCTTTCCCTCTTCTGAGCGAAAACGAATGTTGGCTCGCCTTGCCTGGAAATCAGTAAAATTGCTACAGCTTGAAACTTCCAGCCAACGCTTCTGTCCGGCAGCCCATACTTCCAGGTCGTATTGCTTGGAATGCGGAAAACCAATATCTCCAGAACAAATTAAAAGCACTCGATACGGCAGTCCAAGTTTCTGCAGAAGACTCTCGGCGTCGGTTCTGAGTTTCTCTAGTTCCTCAAAACTGTCGTCTGGGTGCGTCCATTTGACCAATTCCACTTTATCAAATTGGTGCAAACGGTTTAATCCACGAACATCCTTACCCCAGCTGCCCGCTTCTCTACGAAAGCAAGGAGTGTAGGCACATCGCTTGATGGGTAATTGTTCGGCAGGTAAGATTTCGTCTCTGTAATAATTAGTCACAGGCACCTCCGCGGTTGGAATAAGGTAAATCTCCTCGTTTTGATCGAGGTACATTTGTCCTTCTTTGTCGGGCAACTGACCAGTAGCGGTGGCACTGGCTGCATTTACAACGATCGGTGCATGAACTTCTTCGTATCCATTTTTTCCTGCTTCCTCTAAAAAGAAATTAATCAAGGCCCGGACTAGTTGAGACATTTCACCCAGGTAGAATGGAAAGCCTGCACCCGCTACCTTTACACCCCTAGGGAAATCAATCAACTGATCAAACCAAGGAATGTCGTAGTGAGGCAACGCATTAGGGAATCCAGCATCCTTTTCGCCCCATGTTGCGATTGTTTGGTTATCCTCCTCCCCCTTGCCATCAGGAACCGATTCATGGGGGATGTTGGGTACGCTCATGAATTTATCCTTGAATTCATCGTCTGCCATTTTTGCAACTGATTCGAGCTCTTTAACTTTCAAAGCCAACTCTTTCATTTCAGCAACCTTGGCCAAAAACTCCGGAGAACCTTTGGGTAGTTGGGACATTTCGTGGTTTGTTGCTTTCTGCCCTGCCCTGGCATGCTCTGCTTCAGAAATCGCTTCTCTGCGCTTTTTGTCTAATTCAACAAGTCTCTCGAGATTGCATTCAAATTTCTTCCTGGAAATTGCTGCCTCTAAGCTTTTTAAA
>JABBBW010000066.1 GCA_018607205.1 Opitutales bacterium
AGTTTTTTTTCCGTCGGTGGTTCAGTCTTTGAACTTTTATCTACATCTGACACGATTCAATAATTTCAACCTGATTGAATGATATCCAGCATTACCTTTACAGATCTTCTACTATGCTCGATCACATAAGACGAAAAAAGTAAAATGGATGAAACCAATAAAACCAAGCCAGCAATAATTCTTACGGAAAAACTTGTTATAAATACATTCATTTTGGGTACTGCTTTTCCAAGAACTGCAAATGATACATTGACGATGAAATTTAAAGCAATAAAGGGTGCAGCCATTAAAACTCCCAAAACAAAGACATTGGATACTTCGCTCACGTATTCAACCATGGGATTGGCTTGGAGAAAAAAAGTTCCAATCGGAAGGAGCTCAAAGCTTAAGGTGAATGCTTTGATAACTTCGTGATGAATTCCAACAATAAAGAATATCAATAAACTAAAATAGTAAAACAAACTACTTAATGTAGCATCGGTCGAACCAAGCAGAGGATTAATACTATTACTCGCCATAAGACCAATCTCGTAGGAAATCAAGTACCCAGCTAGCTCGACTGCAAAAAAAACCATACGCACCATCATGGCAAGCAGCAGGCCAATACAGACTTCATTCATCGCTAAAATAATTACGCCAACATAATGAGTTGAAAGCTCCAGGTTTGCGGGCACATATGGACTAATTAACAAAGAAAGCATCAGACCAAAAGCCATGCGTACACGTACTGGTATTAATCTACCAGCAAAAAGAGGAATGCCTAAAAAAAAGGCACCTGTTCTGAGTAACACCAGAACCCAAACTACAATTTGCCCTGCCTCAATGGTCACTGAGCCATCGTTGGGATCAGATTAAACATCGAGATACAAAAGTCCGTCAAAGTTTTTAGAATAAAATTTGAAGCGAGTACAATTGCGAGGGAGACACATATTAATTTAGGTACAAAAGTAAGAGTTTGCTCCTGGAGACTAGTAATTGACTGAATAAAGCTAACTAAAAGACCAACAACGGTAGCGGTACCCAAAATAGGAATAGCAATAAGTAAGGCCGTCTGTAATAGATTCCTCATCAAATCAACTGCCAATTCCATTGTCATAACTTATTACCTTAAACTAGGTTATATTAAAACTCCCCACCAGGGATTGAACGATCAGGTACCAACCATCAACAAGAACAAAAAGAAGAAGTTTAAAAGGCATGGAAATAACGACTGGAGGCATCATCATCATGCCCATAGACATGAGTGTAGAAGCCACAATAAAATCTACGACAATAAAAGGTATGAAAATCAAAAAACCCATCTGAAATGCAGTTCGCAACTCGCTAAGAATAAAGGATGGAACAACAATACTAAGCGGCAGTTCATCACGAGTCATGGCTCCTTGTCTAGAAATTTCCAAAAAGAACTGGGCATCTTCTTGTCGTGTCTGGTTCATCATGAAATCTTTCATGTAAGCAGTAGAAATCTCAAGGGCTTCTGTGGACTTCATGGCCTTCTCCATGTAGGGTGTAACGGCATCATCATAGATTTTATTCCATATTGGACCCATGATAAAGAAGGTTAGAAATAATCCGAGACCGATGATTATCTGACTTGAAGGAGCTGCATTTACACCAATAGCATTTCGAACAAAACCAAGTACTATTATGATTCGGGTAAAACAGGTCATCATCATAATAACAGATGGACCAAGCGTCAAAATAGTCATGGCGATTACTAATTGAATCGCTAGTCCCAAATCTCCCTCCTCGTTAGCACCACTTACATCAATTCTAAGACCCGGAGAACCTGTCCCTGTAGTTTGTGCTTCAGCAAAGTTACAGAATATCAATAGGGTAAAAGACAACAAAATCCAACCAAACTTAAGACGAATTAAATTACCCATAAAAGCTGCAACGAACATGTCTCATTAGTTTCAAATTTGGTCAGCACCTGTGGAATCTCTTGGGTCTAGTTTCGCCAAGCGTTCGATTCGACCGGGACTTATCCCCAGTAAAAATTTATGTGAATCGTATTCGGCGACCACAAGAAACTGTTTATTGCCAAGGGATCGCGTTTCACCTAGTTTTATCCCCTTACCACTATTGGTAGATTTCGAAAGTTGACTACTAGAAACGAATCGATTCAGGAGGTAAGCTAAACAAGCTAAAATACCTAAAAATCCGATGACACGAAAAATTTGGCTAAATTCTTCGAGTTGACCCATAATATGACAAAATGATCACTTTCCTAAACAGGGGTGTGAGGCAGATGTAAATAGAGGGATGAAACAAGAGAGGAATACCTAGGATATCGAATCGACGATTTCGGTAATCTTGAGTCCAAACCGATCGTCAATTACGACAACCTCACCAAGGGCGATGAGTTTGCCATTAACTAACAAACTGACCGGGTCTTTGGCATTCTGTTTTAATTGTATCTGAGACCCAGGACTTAATTCTACAATTTCTTTCATTGGCAGTTGGGCGGTGCCCAACTGAACCGTGACTTGGACTTTTACGTCCATAACAATGTCCATTTTTTTGCTATCCATAAGATTTACCGATTAAGTTAAGACTTTCTGACATGCACTCATTTACTTGATAAGCGACTTGATCGCCCGTTAATCCGACCTCACCAATAAAACAGGTGCGATCTTCAATTCTGGCTTTTGTTTTAGAAATAATTTCTGGATTCAACTCGATAACGTCATCGACTTCTAAATTGAGTAAATCCCGAACACTAAGTTCGAATGCATCCCATTCAATAGATACATCAACAGGAATTTGATCATAAATCTCGTGCCACTTGGGCGAGACTGTTTGCTTTACCTTGCTTGGAGTATTGGTTTGGGAAAGTAACCCACTGAGAACGGGTTCCATGGTGTAGTAAGGAACCGATATTCGCAGAGGACCAGAAACATCACCAAAAGATGCCTCCATACTAAGGATCAACATCATCGCATGTGGAGGGGAAGTCTGTAGAAATTTCCCGGTTGTCTCGGTACCGATTATAACTGGATTGAGTTTCTTAATTGAGTCCCACTGTTTACACCATTCCTCCAAAATAATTTGGTTAAAATCTTCTACCAACGCTTTCTCGATGTCTGTGAGTCCGCGTTCTTCTGGGTTGGTAGATCCTCGCCCGCCTAGAATGCGATCGACAACAGTTGCTGATAAATGGGCATTTACATCAAGCAATCCGACACCATTAAGTTCCTGCAATTTGAAGAGAGTAACACAGGAAGGGGAATTAATCGAAGAAACGAAACTTTTGTAAAGGTCCGCATTTAAATCTTCTAGTTCCAGATTAAATTCTGTACGCAGAAACATCGAAAGATGTCCTGAAAGGTAATAGACAAACTGTTCAGATTTAGTTTTAAGAAGAGCAAGATCTGCTTCAGATAATACAATTGGGTTCGTAAAATCGTAGTTCTTAATTTTCAAGTCAGAAGAATCTGAAATCTTCGTACCATCGTGCAAAAATACAAACCTTTCATCACCAGATTTGCCACTCAGTTCATCGACATCAAAACTTTCGTCTTCAAAATTATCTGAATCAGGCATGGGAAACAAATATTAATTATTGAACCACAAATTGTGTGAAATAGATTTGGCGGATCAAATCGCTTTCTCCATCTCGATATTTTCGAAGCACCATGGAAAATGATTTCTTTAAATCAATTCTCACCCGTTCTTGAAACCCATCCAACTGGGCATCTTCGTAGGTGTACCCACCCATTATAGAGAGAGCCTTGTCACGGATGCGATGTTCGTTCATTTCCAAAACTTTTTCAAAATCTCCAGCAAGTCCTTCCATCCTAAGTTCGATGTTAATGTAACGAGATTTTATGGGACCACCCAAGTTGGTAATAAGTTGCTTTAGTTCGTAAAATTTCTCCTCACCTGACGGTTCCATATTCAAAGGTTGTCCACCTTCAATAATTTGATCTTTAATGATCTGTTCAGGTTTATTCATCTTAATTACAAAAGTCATAGCTGCTACGGTCAATGCTGGGGCAAGTATGATTGCAATTAATGCCGGCACCAAATTTCCGCCGCCGGAATCCTTCTCACTTTCATTGGTTGGTAACTCATCTAGTTGGTCTGCACACATTAGGTATAAAGGTTTAAGGGTTAACGCTTTAAATTGACTGCTTCAGTAAGGATGGCGTCCGAAGTTGTCACTATTCTCGATCCAGCTTGGAATGATCTTTGATGACTTATCATCATAGCAAATTCGTTCGTGAGGTCGACATTAGAAAGTTCAAGAGCGTATTGTTTAATCTTACCGTTCGAACCCGACCCCGGAATCGAATTTTCAACTAATCCAGCGAAATTTTCACCAGGTTGCCCATTAGAATAAAAACCATTCCCAGTACGTTGCAAATACTGAGGAGCTTGAAAATTGGCTATCTTTACCTGACCTGCTACGCGGATCGAATCTTGCCCATCTTTACTGACGATGAGGCTAACCACTCCATCGTCGTCAATTCGACGAGCTAATAAATCCTCACCGTCTTCAAGACCAAGAAGAAGTGGTTGATCTTGGATATTTGTTAACTGGAACCGATTTTGGTCACGAGTTACAACTATACCTTCAGCAGTTGATTCAAAAGCTCCTGCTCTCGTGTAAAAAACCTCACCAGACTCTGGGTCGATGACTTCGAAAAAGCCACCTGCATTGGGCAAAGCTTCCCCTTGTATTGCTAAGTCTAAATCAAGACCAGTATTCTCAATAATACCTTGGTTAAAATTAGAGGACAAAGATCCCACGCTTACACCAGAACCATAGTTCCTTGTAGTATTTTGCGGTTCACCACCTACAGCAGGACCTGCATTATTTTGATGAATATAAAAATTATCAGTAAAGTTAGCCCGTGCAGATTTGTAGCCAAGGGAATTAACATTGGCTATATTGTTACTAAGAACTTGCAATCCCTCGGAAAAACTTTTGAGGGCGGAAACACCGTTATGGAGTGAAGGAATCATACGAAATTACTTATCAGAATTAACAAAGTTTCTTATTTAGATAAGTGCTCTTTGTCTAAATTGTCGTTATTGCCCAAAGCCTGTTCCAGTTTTCTGTCATCATGGGCCAACTCAACACGCTTGATGTTTGAAGGGTTGTAGGTATTTCCGTTTACAACAACTTCTATTGTACCGTCGTCGGATCGGTTCACGGCTTCCACAATTCCGTTTACTTCCTTGTTACCGGAAAGAATTTCCACACGATTACCCAAATAAGTTTGGGCAAGCATTTCACCGTGCGAATCTGCAAATTTTGAAAATCCGTCAGTGAACTGCTGCATTTGTTCAAGGGAAGCAATGTTAGCCATTTGAGAGATAAACTCGGTATCTTTCATCGGTTCCAAAGGGTCTTGGTTCGTAATTTGACTCGTAAGCAATTGCAGAAAGTCATCCATTTTTAACTGACTGTTACTCTCGGATGCATCTTTAGCCGAGAGACTCGGTTGATTATTCAAAAAAGCAGAATTGGAAATTGTATCAATCATGGTGAATTTTGTTTATTGGAAAAGGCATGGTCCATTTCTTTGTAAGAACTGAATATATGGATGTTTAAAGAATGCTCGCTTGGAATTGGAAGGTTATTAGAGAAAGAAAGAAGCTTGGTTGCTAAGAAGTCACGAGTCTCTTGGTTATTGGAAATGAAACAAATCTTGAAATCATTGGCTGCTTTCTCGATACGGACTGAAACTGAACTTCCATTGTCGAGAGAAAATGCAAAACGAAGAATTCCATTATTGTGGGAAAAACCAATGCCACCTGAAACAAACGAATCCTCAACGCGATCAAGAAGCTCGTCATGAGATAAAGGATTAGAGTGCGTAAGCTCATTATCATTGAATGAGTTTTTTGGTTTTTTATGAGATTTGGAATCATCAAGATTGGAATAAGAAGTAGCACTTTTTGTGCCACCAAAACCTAAATCATCAATCTTACTGAATCTTGTAGCTACATTGTGGCCAGATAAGGTTGAAATTTGTTGGGATATAGGCCCCGAAGCCTTAGACTGAGAACCGTTAAACGATGTAGGGTTAGAATGTGCGTAAGGGTGAGGAATCACTTTCGACGGCATCGAAGGATTCGAGAGTAAACTTTGGCCTTTAAGTGTATTGGCTTGGTTACTATGAAAACTTAAATTTCCAAACTTAGATGCCTTCACAGATGACCCGGAACCTACATGATTAGATACAGATCTAGGGTTTGTAATATTATCTTTGGGAGAATTGTTGTTTGCGCCTGAACGAGAAAGAATGTCATTCCCTTTTTCAGAAACTTTTCGAGGTAATTTATTAGAAGATGTGCTAAATTTTTGTAAATTAGAATTAAAAGTTTCAGCACGCATTTTGGGAGGTAACCAGAAAGAACCAGTCGACCCCATCGCCTGATGACCTTGGGACGGGCCTTTGGTGCTAGGATTAAAAGAAACTTCGGTCATAATCTACTACTCCATGCTCACGCTGGGAAGGAGCCCTCGATCTCTCATCGCTAGTGCATCTGCCAACTCGATTAAATCATCCTGATCACTATTTAACATAAATGCAATGATCGGAGCTTTATCCTCTGCTTTAAGCATTTCAAAAATCCCTAGAGCCTCTTCAAACCTCCTTTTTTGTCTCCAATTTTGGATTTCTACGCTTGCTACCTCAGGTCCCATCTCGATCCACCTATTAGCTGTGTCTTTGTACTCCTTTAATTTTTCCTCACTTAGATCCTTACCCTTTTTGGACTCAAACTCGGCAAGTCGTGAAGACAAATCGTCTTGAATCCTGTTAAGTTCTCTTTTCTGTTTTTCCAAGGATTCAAGATCCATTGAAAGAGCGGATTCTCTGGCATCGAGGTCTTTCTCTCGTTCTAGAAGCTTATCTTTTAATAAAGATAATTCCTTGGACAATTGATTCATTGAATGAGTTTCTGCTGGAGAATAACTGGTATCATCTGCATCGAACTCAACGCTGGTAAACTCCGCTTTTACTACCGGAGCTAGTTTAAAAAGATCGTCAAAATTTAAAAACAACATTAGCCCGGCACTAGCAACGGACATCAAGACGGCAAGAAGGACAATAACAGATGCAGAGAATTTCATAAATTAGGCTTGGCGGTTTATTCTTTGAAAAAGAAATCTAGCACCGATAATGTCTTCGAGTTCTTTTTGTTCATTTGAATTTTCTTGGGTATAGTGAGCTTGTTTTTGCTTTTCTTCGAGCTTGAGAACGGCTTTGTATTCAGAATCTTTACTTAAGAATATTTCCCTTCTTGAAACTTTAATTTCTTGGGCTTGTTTGAGCTCCAATTCGATCTTAGAAATACGCTCACGCTCCAAGTCTAAACTGCTTTGCAATGACTGAATTTGCTCACCTCGAAAACTCCCTTTTTGCCTTTCCTGCATAAGTTGGAAAATCGACTCTTGTCTATCCCGGGCTTTTATTAAGTTGGTATTTAGTTTTTCTACCTCCTGTATCGAGCCTGCGAATTGAGAAAGAGCCACACCTCTCTTATTCTC
>JABBBW010000135.1 GCA_018607205.1 Opitutales bacterium
ACGAAAAGTTTGCGGACTTTTTTCCGCTCCAGCCACTACAAATTGAATACTTTTGAGTTCTCCCTTCTTTGCTTTTTTTAGGTAGCCTCCCAGGAACGTGGGCGTACCTAAAAGAATTCTTACTTTTTGCTCAGCTATAATTCTGAGATTCAATTTATGGTCTAAGGGAGAAGGTGATGTAACCGGGTGCAAACCACGCAAAGTCGAAAAAAGCATACCCACGGTAAAACCAAAGCTGTGAAAAAGGGGAAGGTTAACCAATACCTTCGATTGATTCTCGAATAATTCCAAGTCATATAGTTGTCCGCAATTAGCCAGCAGGTTGGCATGAGTTAATCTTACCCCCTTCGGTTTACCCGAACTCCCGCTGGTAAAAATCAAGACCGCCAATTTTGATCCTCCGTATTGAGGAACCTCAAATTCTTTACTAGTCCACGAGGGAAATATCCATGCCTTTATAAAAGTTTTCAATATCAAGAACCGTTTACTAGCCACCCCTTTAAAGAAATCATCCACCAACAAGCAATTTTCTGGCCATGGAAATTCGTTAAACTTTTTCATCATTTTTGAAGCTGTCACCACAGTGGTAACCCCTGCACCTTGTAACACTTCAAGATTTAATTCTTTGCCCAGCGTATAGTTAAGATTCACAGGAATCCGACCGCTAAGAAGCAATGCAAAGTTCGAAACAAATCCAGCGATACCTGGAGGTAAAATAACTCCTATTCTAGAACCCTTGGGGAAAATCTTAAAATCTTTCGAAAAGAGAAGAGAAAGTGCGAGAACCAAACCCCGGTTAAAGCTTTTCACCTTAGGTATTCCATAGTCCAATAAATAGGGTTGAAAAGGGGCAGACCTTAATGAATCAAAAATCTCTTTTCCCAGATGACTGGATAAATCAAATCTCATATTCATTAAGAATACACCTATTTGTTTGCCGTTGCCAACCTAGGAGAGGTGAGCATTATATGCTCTCTTAAACAATAAAGATGTTTCTTTTTTGTGCATTAATTGATCCGTTCTCTTTTCCCGATTTTTTTATCACCTCATGAGCAAACAAAACGTTTTAATTTACGATACTACCTTGCGAGATGGTTCACAAGCTGAGGGTGTATCTTTCACTGTTGCCTCCAAACTTCGGGTTGCTGAAAAACTTGACCAATTTGGAGTCGATTACATTGAGGGTGGCTGGCCGGGAAGTAATCCCCGTGATATGGCATTTTTTGAACAGGTGGGAAGCCTCGATCTTCAGCATGCACGAATCGCCGCTTTTGGATCGACACGAAGAGCAAAAACCGAAGTAGATCAGGATGCCCAAGTTAAACTACTGTTGGATGCTAACACTCCAGTGGTTACCATATTTGGAAAATCGTGGCTTTTACATGTTACAGATGTTTTACGCACGACTCCGGAAGAAAATCTTCTAATGATTGAAGATACCGTTCGATACTTAAAAGAACAGGGTAAAGAAGTCATCTATGACGCAGAACATTTTTTCGACGGTTTTCACGACAACAAAGATTATGCCCTATCCACCTTGGCAGCCGCCGATCGTGGAGGTGCTGACTTTCTTACTTTGTGCGAAACTAATGGTGGGAAGTTGGTCACCCCTTTTGAAAAAAGCACACGAGTTGTCGTTGAACGCTTTCCAAAATCAAAAATTGGCGTACATTGTCACAACGATGCGGGGGTCGGAGTTGCGGTAAGTCTGGCTGGAGTAGAAGCTGGTGCCGTCATGGTCCAAGGAACAATGAACGGCTATGGCGAGCGTAACGGAAATGCCAATCTTACTACGATTATTCCTAACTTAGAACTCAAAATGGATAGATCGACCAATTGCTCGAAGAATCTTTCCAAGCTTCGAGACCTTTCTCTCTTTATTGACGACTCCACCAACTTGCGGCCTGACATTCGAGCCCCCTATGTGGGAGCTGCTTCTTTCGCTCACAAAGGTGGCGTGCATGCAGATGCCGCGTCTAAGTCAACTCGCAGTTACGAACACATCGACCCGGCAACCGTTGGCAACCGTACAAGAGTGCTTGTATCTGACATGTCTGGTAGAAGCAGTATCATGCTAAAAGCAAAAGAGATGGGCATGGATGTCGATGGAAGGTCTCCTGAGATGAAGTGCTTTTTAGAAGAATTAAAAAGTTTGGAGTTCAAAGGGTACGAATTTGAATCTGCAGATGCTTCTTTTGATCTTTTACTCAGGCGTTTTCTTCGTGGCGAAAATCCAGTCTTTGAGGTTTTACGATTTCATGTGGGAGTCGAAGGATTAAGCAAAGAAGATGCAACCACCTCCGAAGCTACGGTCAAATTACGCGTGAAAGAAGAAACCCGACATGTAGTGGCAGAGGGTAACGGTCCAGTATCAGCCCTCGATCAAGCCCTGCGTAAAGCCTTGGAGAAAGACTTTCCTTATATATCTCAAATCAGCCTAGTCGATTTCAAGGTGCGTATTCTTGAAAGCAACCAGGGCACGAATGCGATCACTCGGGTACATATCGAATCTACTGATGGCCATTTAACTTGGGGCACAGTTGGGGTCAGTGATAATGTGATTACTGCAAGTTGGGAAGCTTTGGTTGACTCGGTAAATTATAAGATTTTACTCGAAACTGAATCCCAGTCGTAGATTTCTACTCGGGGACCCAAAGGTCTCCATACGGAAGAAGAGGTTGAACAAAATAGGATCTCAACAGGAATCCCCAAATTTGCAGCCAAGTGCCCAGGGCCAGAATCGTTGCCAAGGAATTTATCTGCACTCGAGGCCATTCGGTTTCGGAAATCAAGAAGCGAAGCAGGAAGAAACAACTGAACTTTTGAATTATGAACTAAGTTGTTCATTTGAAATTTTCGAAATATTATTTCATCAGCTTCTCCAAATGAAATAACCACTTTTCTGTCTTCACGAGATAACAACCATTGATTAGCTCGGGATAAGAAATAGGAAATTGGAAGATTCTTATCAATCCCTCCACTTCCAGGATGAATCCAAAGAACTTGATCTCCACCCTTCCAATGATTGCCCAAAATGGGCTCGGTTAAAACTCTATCAGGAATTGACCAACCAATTTCTTCAATAGCTTGTAGGATGAATAATTGCCCATCTCTCGGTCTTGGGTTGAGAGATGTTGTAAAGGACGCACCTGCATTTATCATTTCCTTTTTCCAATCCGAATCATTCCAAAAACTAACCACTTGAGACCCTTTTAAAATGGGGGGGGCTTTACCGCACAATTCATCGAGGTCTTTTTTCAGCAACCAATTCCACTCCTTACCTAAAAGAGAAAGGTGATTTTTATTGGCATACAGACTAATCGAGAAGCCTTGCTGGTAAGCTACCTTCAATAATGGAAGAGTAAGGATAAAATCACCCAAGCCCCCCCCTCTTAAAAATACGATATCCTTCCTCACTGTGTTCTCATATCCGGCCAAAGGACTGGAGAGTTAATACCCTTATCTTAAAATTTACTCTCGATAAACGATCGTACACTTGAAGGATTAACATCCACCCGATGCTTGACTGGTTTTCGATCCAGCAATGCTTCAAGCACAGGAGATATCGGGATTTTAAGTCCAGCATCCTCAAAAACCTGTGGGAATTTCGCCGGATGTGCCGTGGCTAAAACCACCGAAGGTTGATCCTTAGGCAGATCTTTAAAGGCACATGCTGTGTGCGGATCAACCAAGTACTGATATTCATTCCAAACATTACCAATAATTTCGGGAATCTCCTTATCCGTTGTACAGGAGCTGGAAAATCCGGGAATGGAAAAGTTTTCGAAAGCGTATCTACCCTCTAAGCGAAAACAATTCATCACCTCGCGTACCCGCTGTGAATTACCCTCTAAAAAATAAAACAGCAGGCGTTCAAAATTGGATGCCACCTGAATATCCATAGAAGGTGCCAAACTTGGGGAAACTGAGCCTAATTCATACTCCCCTGAATCAAACAAGCGGTGTAAGACATCATTCTTATTTGTTGCCACACGAAATCCACCTATAGGCACATTCATTTGCGTGAGTAGCCAGCCGGCAAATACATTACCAAAGTTTCCAGTTGGAACAACAAAAGTAGTCTGGTTTCGGATAGCAGGGTCCAATCGCAACCAGGCATATAAATAATAGACCGACTGAGCAAGTATCCGGGCTAAATTGATTGAATTGACGGCCGACAAGCCAATCGATTCACGAAAAGCAAGATCACCAAAAAGTTCTTTCACTGTTCGTTGGGCATCATCAAAGGTTCCCTCGATTGCCAAAGGAAATACATTTCCCGCTCCAGTACAGGTCATTTGACGCTCTTGTAACGGTGAAACCTTGCCATCAGGATACAGGATAAAAACCTTTACCCCAGATTTCCCTAACAAACCAGATATGGCAGCCGCACCAGTATCTCCAGAAGTCGCACCGAGCACGCAAAGTTTTTTTCCTGTCCTTTTAATCTGTAACTCGTAAAGGTTCCCGAGCAGTTGCAGAGCAAAGTCCTTGAATGCAAGGGTTGGACCATGAAACAGTTCCAAGACCTGCCAACTTTCATTTAAGCGAACAAGCGGAGCGATACCTGGGTCGGAAAAGTTTTTGTAAGCCGAATGGATTGCTTTTCGCAAATCTTCATCATCTAGATCGGTCGCAAATTTCCTGAAGAAAGCATGACATAAATCTGGATATGACAAGCTTGCCCAATCATTCAATTCACTTGCTAAGTCCGGAAAAGTTTCGGGCAAATACAACCCTCCATCGGGAGCCAGTCCCTGGGCCACTGCTTCACTAAAGCTAACCGGCTCGACTCCTCCACGTGTACTGAGGTAGCGCATGCTCGATCTAAACTGAATTACTTACCCAACCCAAAGGCTTGATGAGCCACTCGAGTTGCTTCATCCCCGCTTTTCGGTTCAACCGCTACAGAAATCTTAATCTCCGAGGTACTGATCATCAACATGTTGATACCTTCATTAGCAAGAGCATCAAAAAAAGTGGCAGCAACTCCAGAGTGAGAACGCATGCCTACGCCAACCACAGATACCTTAACAATATTGGTACTCTTTCCGAGCTTACCCCCGTTGCCATCCGCAAAATGTTCCTTAAGTGCTTTTTCTGCCCGGAACGCATCTTCTGAAGGAACAGTAAAGGAAAGATTGGCCAATCCTTGGCGGCCAACATTTTGAATAATCATATCCACGACCACTCCTGCTTCAGCCATTACCTTAAATACGGCAGCAGCAGCACCTGGGCGGTCGGGCAATTCGGTCACGCTAATACGCACTTGGTTTTTGTCTGTGGCTACGCCGCTTACGAGCATATCCTCTAACGATTTTACTTTCTTTTTTACCATGGTTCCGGATTTTTTTGAGAAACTTGATCGTACCTCAAATGGAATATTGTGTTTCTGGGCAAATTCCACCGCTCGTGTCTGCATTACTTTTGATCCACTACTTGCAAGTTCGAGCATTTCTTCGTAACTAATTTCGGGAATTTTACGCGCATCAGGAACAATTCGTGGATCTGCAGTGTATACACCCTCAACATCTGTAAAAATCTGACAACCCTTTGCCCTTAAAGTACCGGCCAAAGCGATGGCACTGAGATCTGAACCACCCCGACCAAAAGTAGTAACATCTCCTTTGTCATTCACGCCCTGAAAGCCGGCAACCACCACCACATTTCCAGCACGCAATTGCTTGCGCAAATCCCCGCCGGTGACTTCGCGTATACGCGATTTTGCGTGTAAACCCTCGGTCTGGATTCCCGCTTGCCATCCAGTTCTCGAAATTGCAGGGACCTTGATTGTGTGTAATGCCATACAAAGCAGAGCGATCGTCTCCTGCTCTCCACAGGTCATAAGCATATCAAGTTCACGCTCAGATGGATTTTTCTGAATAGCCTTGGCTCTTTCTATAAGTTGATTGGTGACTCCTGCCCGTGCCGAAACGACAACCAATACCCCATAGCCAGAATCAACCGCTAACTTAACACGACGAGCCACTTTTTTAATACGGTCAACATCCGCCACCGAAGTACCTCCGTATTTTTGTACCACCACATTCATCTTAAAAAATTCCGTTCGGATCAAACATTCGAAAGAGTACGGGCTTATCCATAACCCCAGGTAGTTGTTCCAATTGACCCAACGCTTGAGCAATGGAATTTTCGTTGGTTTGATGGGTCGTTAATATCAGGCTTGCTGGCTGATTATTCTCGTGGGGGGTTTGAGAGACCGTGGCTAAACTGATGCCACGCTCGGCAAGGCAATCTGCAACTTTGGCCAACTGCCCTGGACGATCATCCACCGAGAGACGTAAATAAAATCTACCCGCAATTTCCTGGGGTGTTGCCAAGGAACACTCTTCAGGGGATACATGTAATAATTTAGGCATCGATGAAAGGCCTTGCATACCCTTGACCACATCGACCAAATCAGAAATTACTGAGCTAGCAGTAGGGTCCTGCCCTGCTCCACGACCGGTCAGGACAACAGTGCCCACCACCGATCCATTCAGGCATATGCCGTTGTGCACTCCATCAGTACGAGCAATGGTCTCCTCAACTGGAATTAATGCCGGGTGAACTGCTACGGATACATGATTGTTTTCAAAATTTCTTCGGATTACTCCGATCAGTTTTATACGACAGCCAAGAGTTTCAGAAGCTGCTAAGTCTTCATTAGAAATCCGCCGTACACCCTCAACTGTTACTTCATTTAAATCGACCCATATTCCATGGGCCAAGTAGGCAAGAATCACAGCCTTGTGGGCAGCGTCCACTCCATCCAAATCAAGAGCTTCGTCGGCCTCCACATAGCCGAGTTCACGGGCATCTCCCAGGACATCTTCAAAACTTGCACCTTCTTTCTCCATCCGGGTAAGAATGTAATTAGAAGTTCCGTTTAGAATTCCATAAATAAGGGGAAAGTCATTAGCGACTAAACTTTCACGCAGTACTTTAATAATGGGAATACCTCCTGCAACACTTGCCTCAAATCCATAGCCTACACCAGCTTTTTCAGCTAAGCGAAAAAGTTCCTCACCGTGTTCGCAAATCAAAGCCTTATTTGCCGTAACCACAGATTTCCCTTGAGCAAATGCCTGTATGGTCAATTCCTTTGCTTCCTCAATCCCTCCAATAAGTTCACAAATTAAATCTATTTCTGGATCGTTTACGATTGAGGCAGAATCAGTGGTCAAACATTCGGCCGGAATTGCAACGCTGCGTTCCTTCTCAAGAGAACGGACAGATGCCCGTGTGGGTACCAATTTTGACCCCAATATTTTGGGCCAGAATTTACTATTTTCCAATAAATGTTTCCATGTCCCCTGGCCAACAGTTCCAAAACCCAATATGCCCACCTTTAACTCTTTTGGGGTATTCTGTGTTTGATTATTCATCTGACAAATGGTTATCGTTTGGTTTTATC
>JABBBW010000162.1 GCA_018607205.1 Opitutales bacterium
CCCAGTTTGCATACAAAGAAGATTGGGAAAAAGAAGACCTTAAAGAACTTAAAGCTTTGAAAGCCAAAATTGAGAAGAAGATTAAATCTCAAAACGCCAAACCTACAAAACCAAAACTTTCTGTTCATTACCCAATTATTAAGGATGACCATAAACGCCACATAAGAAGCGATGGTCGAAAGATTTTTCGCTCTGTGGTCGATTACTTGGAATGTTATGTAAAAGGTATGCCCCCGATTTCCCGTGCAGAATTTTACAAACGATTTGGTATTGAATCACGCCGAGGGAAAGTAACTCCTGAGACTGTTTTACAGGTAAAAAGCTTACTTTCTTCTGGCAAAACATTGTCAGAAGCTTCAACCGAAGTGGGTATTTCGATTGCTTCTTGCCAAAAAATTAAATCCGGCAAGTACGACCAATAACTTAACTGCTTACCTTTAAATAGAAACCGTGTTTACCACGGTTTTTTTTATATAAAGTGGTCAAGAAGATTTCAGGAGTTTTTTACTTGGATCGTGAAGAAACGGTTGAGTATGTACTAAAGGCCTATGACATAAAGTGGTGCATCACTAGATGGCAAAGTGGAAAAGTAAATATAAGTTTTGAGACAAAGTCTGCATCACGTGCAAACTCCAACTTAATTCCTTATAAAATCAAAAACTTTAAAACAATCTTGCTTTCTAAGACTGAAATAGATTTAGCAATACTTAAAGTAACCCAATTGTGATATTTAAAAACTATCTTCTTCTGGGATATCCAACCTGTGCATAGTTGTTTCATCTCCCTTTGAATCTGTGGTTATGACTTTTATGATCTTACAGTCCTTGCCCTTCGCTTGAAAACGCTTGGGGGCACCATCAGTCCCTACGACCTGAAGGAGTCCAGGCTTCTTCTCAATTTCTACACACTCGAGAAGATCTTTACCATTGTAGCCATCTTCATGAGAAGTTGAATAAAGACCATCCGGGTGAACGAAGCATACAATTCTACCATACCTGAAACTTCCACCTCGTTTACTTTGGATCACATCGCCTTTTTCAAATGTTTTCTTTGAGAATAATTGTTTTCGGGGAGTGTAGGGTTTTAATTTCGACCTTTTAGCTTTAAACATTTGAACACCATCAGAACCTTTTTCCAAGGGAGTAAGGTCATCAGGGTCTACCTCGAGGAGTTCACAAGTTGGATCCCCTGGGTCATCTTGTAAGATCATTAATACTTCCCCGCATCGTTTCTTGTTTCCCTTCGAGCTAACAATTTCTTTTACATGAACACCAATCTCGATGGTTTTTTTCTTTTTTTGCATAATTACTTACGGTTAAGGTTCTATCCCAAATCCACTTTTCAAGCTACCTGTTTTAGCAAGTCGTTTCTCTCGACACTCTTTGCATATACAAAATCTACCGTGGCCAAAATCTAATGGGTCCGGAATGACATCTTGTTCGGTTTTATTTGGTGTAGTCTTTCTAACATTGATGACAGAGTTAGATTTCTTAAGGGAGACGTCTTTAGCCAACTCTAATCTTTTCTTTTTATTAAGTTCAAAACGATAGGCGAGTAGTTGTTTAAAGTCGGTTTTATCAATGTTAACCTCTCCTCGAAGTTTTGAGTTTTGCAAATGAGCTACAATCAAGGTTGATCCTTTAATCCCCAACACTTGAACCTCAGAATTGGGTGGGACCTCCGAGTTGGCGATTACCTGCCCAGTTGAGGTTTTAGCCGAAAGGCTAACTGGTAATTGGCAAGTTACTGGTTTTGCGGGAAACACACTCTTAGGAATGCGGGTCCAATTCTTAACGGCGTTAAGTAAATCTGTAGAAAACGATGGTTGCTCTGGTTTTGTGTCCTCAGCAATCTTTGCGATCGGTTTTTGTTTAAGGGGTATTTTATAAACCCGTTCTACTTCGGATTGGTCTAATTCTGGTGTTTCTTTGTGCTCTGGCTTTTGTTGATCAGGAGTCGGGTTTTGAAGTCGATGAGTGCTTTGGTTTTCATCATTGGCAGGAATTTGAATACCTTCGGGCAAAGTAATATTCTCACATGATGATAGCATTGAGAATAATAATAGAATGCATGAATAGTTTTTAATAAATCTCACGAATCATAATTAGGCATTGTCCCAAATTAGTTCAATTGTTTTTCATGTGATTGCTATTTTCGCACCGATGAATTTTAAATGGATCATGTCTTTTTCTAGTAAATTCTTTCTGCCCTTAGCCAATACCTTAGTTTTTATGGGAATATCAATAGCTTCGTTAATGGAATATTCCTTTTGGGTTGTAAGTGGATGTTTAATTGGGGCAGTTTTAAATGCTTTCACTTTGGTAAGGTCAAGGTGTAGAACCTCAAGTGACATAAGCCATTCGTCGATCGGTGGACTTGGTTCGATATCTTTAGAGAAAAATAAAGTCTTGGAAGACTTGGACCGTGAAGTTGCCCGCCGGAGAGAAGCTGAGCAATTTAATCGTAACTAAAGTATTGTGTACCGCAAAACTCCATTAGAACTAAAAGGTATGCCTCCGGGTATTCCCTTTATTGTTGGGAATGAATTGGCGGAGCGCTTTTCCTTTTATGGGATGCGCTCGATTCTTTTGGTTTACATGACAACCTACCTTTGCCAGTCAGACGGTACATTAGATGTATTTGGTAACAAGGAGGCAGAGGCTTGGGTTCATTTATTTGTAGGTTCGGCTTACTTATTTCCTATTCTTGGAGGTATTGTAGCAGACGCACTTTGGGGGAAATATAAAACAATTCTTTTGCTCTCTTTAGTCTACTGCTTAGGACATGCATGCTTGGCTTGCATGGGGTGGGGCGGTGACACCCGCGTCCTCCTCCTGATCGGACTTGGGCTAATAGCGGTTGGTTCTGGCGGCATTAAACCCTGTGTTTCTGCGCATGTAGGAGATCAATTTGGTAGATCCAATTCAGGATTACTACCGAAAGTATTTGGTTGGTTTTATTTATCAATCAATATGGGTGCATTTTTGTCAGGACTGTTAACCCCCTTTTTACTCGAAGCCAAAAGAGAATCTGGAACTTTAGGTGAAGCCATTTATCCATTTTTTATCTGGATTGTTGGAGAAAAGCAGCCAGGCGAAACAATTTTCGGTCATCATTTTGCTTTCGGTCTGCCCGGCATATTAATGGCAGTTGCAACCTTACTTTTCTGGATGGGGCGCAGAGAATTTACTCATATTCAGCCAGTCGGTAGGGCTTATTTTAGTCAGTTGGTAAACCAAGATAATCTTCGCAGCCTTGCTAAACTATGGCTAATCTTTTCATTTGTTATCTTGTTTTGGGCTTTATTTGACCAGGTCGGTACGCTGTGGCAGCTACAATGCCGTCAATTGGACTGCGTTCTTCCAGGTTGGGTACCGATGTTTGGTGGGTACGAATTGTTACCAGCTCAAGTCTCTGCTGTATTTAACCCGCTTTTCATTCTTTTATTAGTACCTTTATTCAGCCGTTTTATTTATCCCCTGATAGAACATTTCTTCAGACTCAACTCACTTCGCAAGATGGGGATTGGCCTTTGGTTGATGGTCCTTGCTTTTGTTGTAGTCTCTGTGATTCAAGAGCTTGTAGAAACTGGACTGGTTGTGCATGTCGGGTGGCAAGTTCTTGCCTGTCTTATCTTAACCGCATCCGAAGTCATGGTTTCCATTACTTGCTTAGAATTCGCTTACACCCAAGCCCCTAAAGCAATGAAGTCTTTGGTTATGGCGTTGTTTTTGCTTACCGTATCCCTTGGTAATTACCTGACATCAGGGGTGAAGTTTTTACTAGCCGATGAACAGGGTGCTTCGAAGTTAGAGGTGTCGAGTGAGTTTTGGTTTTGGACCTTATTGATGACCGTCGGGGCAACTTTATACATTTTCATTTCCCGCAAATACACGGTCAGTCAGCTCCTTCAGGATAGAAATTCAACTAGAACAGAAGACGATTAGAGGATTCGCAATTGGGCAACTTTCTGGCATTTTTTAAATTTATTAATCTGCTTTAATACTTCAGGTTTCTTAAAGCTTAATTCCTGCTTAATCGTGCTACTAGAAGCACGAATTTGCAAAGTCTTGCCATCTTTTGATAAATTAACCGGAGCACATTTAGCTGATAGGTATTTCCCGACTATCTTTTGCCAATTCCCGGAAATAACTCCTTCGGCGGTCTCATCTTCTCCGATCCCCCAATCTTCCCAGACCTTCTCCACTAAAGTTTCCATAGATATGGGGTGGCGAGGTTTACCCTGAGCTAACTCTGCAGGTAAGTTCATAAAACTTGAAACCAAATCCTGATCCTTAGGTTTGCGTCGTCTATATTTTTTCGATCGATTGGATTTCAAGTGATTGAGCTTTCTTCGGTTTAATTATCTTGCTAGTAACATGAAGCATACAATCTTATTACTCAAAGAATTTAATTGTTTATTTGCTATGATTATTAAACCAAGAATCAAGGGGTTCGTCTGTATCACATCGCATCCGACAGGTTGCCTCGAAAATGTCCGCACTCAGGCGGAGTTAGCTTCTAAGGTCAACTTAGCCAAGAACAAGGGGCCTCGCCGTGTTCTGGTAATAGGTGCATCAACAGGCTACGGACTTGCCAGTCGAATCTCGGCGGCCTTCGCTAATAATGCTGATACCCTCGGTGTCTCATTTGAAAGAGATCCTAAAGAGGGAAAGCCTGGCAGTCCTGGGCATTATAATATTTCTGCCTTTCGTAAATTAGCTGCGGAAAACAATCTTATTGCTGAGGATATTAATGGGGATGCTTTTTCCGATGCATGTAAAGATGAAGTCGTGAGGAAAGCAAAGGAGATGGGTGGGGATTTTGATCTTGTAATATACAGCCTTGCCTCACCACGCAGAACGGATCCGACTAGCGGTGAAAACTATCGTGCGTGTTTAAAGCCAGTAGGCATGATTTATAAAAATAAAACATTAAATACTGATCGTAAAGAGGTCAAAGATGTGACCATTGATCCAGCAAATGATGATGAGCTTTTTCAGACCGAACGAGTCATGGGTGGAGATGACTGGAAGCTTTGGACTGACCGACTTTTAGAAGAGGGTTTACTTGCAAAGGGTTGCGTTAATTTAGCTTATTCCTACGTCGGGCCAGAAGTGACCTGGCCAATCTATCGTAATGGAACTATTGGGAGAGCAAAAGCTCACTTAGAGAAAACCGCACTTTCTTTAAATCAACAAATGCTTAGTTCATGTGAAGGAAGTGCCTATGTGTCGGTCAATAAAGCAGTAGTGACTCAGGCAAGCTCGGCGATTCCAGTTGTTCCTTTATATGTGTCTATTCTTTTTAAGGTTATGCGAGAGCAAGGTACACATGAGGGTTGTATTGAGCAAACTAATCGATTGTTTCGTGATCGCCTGTATGGAGAAAATGCTTCCCTTGAACTCGACGACGCCAAACGAATTAGGTTGGATGACTGGGAGATGGCTGAAGAGACTCAAATTAAAATCAAAGAACTTTGGCCACTTATTAATACCAACACACTTTTGGAGATGACCAATTTCGAAGAATACCAGCAAGAATTTCTACGTCTTTTTGGTTTTGGGATCGACGGAGTGGATTATGATTTAGATGTCGATCCGGTTAACCCATATTAACTCTTTCTAATTACGATTAAAACTGGCGAAACCGGATCATTGCTACCCTGGAATTTTTCAAAACTCCAATTTTGTAAACTGCATAATTTCCCTACTTCGTCTGATTCTTTAGCACCGCCATCATGTCCGCGGTAGCACAATACTGAAAGTAGGCCGCCTGGTTTCAACAGTTCATATGTTTTGAGTAGGGAATTGATCGTGCTTTCATGAGTAGTCTTTATCGAGTGATCTCCACCAGGCAGATAACCTAGGTTATACATGGCAATGGCAATTTCACCATGGTATTGGACGGGAATTCTTTCCATAATGTTAGTATGGCAGTCATGAATAATGGTTACACATTTCGCTAATCCCGCAGCATCTAATTTGCAACGTGCCTGGTGAATGGCAGACTGCTGAATATCCATAGCGAACACTCTTCCGTGTGGGCTTATTTGTTGAGCCAAAAAAAGGCTGTCATGCCCATTCCCCAGTGTCGCATCTATGCAAAAGTCTCCCCTTTTGATATTTTCTTTAATTTTTGAATGAGCTAGTTCAAATAATCTCATTTTGATTTTCTTTACATGAACCTTGAGAGGTTCTTGTGTTGGGGTAGTGGAGTTCCACGGGTAATGAAATTGGTAAATTCGAGTGCAGCCAAAGGAATCGTACTGCACCCTCTTGAGCCAAAGCCGTTAAAAAGAAAGAAGTTTTTAATTTCTGGGTGTCTTCCAATAATAGGATTACGATCCTTTGTTCCGCTTCGCACTCCACTTAAATGTAAGTTTATCAACGCATTTTGAACAGATGGAATAAATTGTAGTCTTTTCAAAACCTCATCCCTTGCTGATGGGCTTGGTCCAGACTCCAGGTTATCATGCCTCCAGGTTGAGCCAACCCTAGCTAAACCATTATTTCCTTCAGGTATGTGCCAGGTTCCATTGCTTGCATGGAAGTCATTAGATGACTCGATTGATAATACATCGCCTTGGGCGGGAGCGAAAGGCAGGTTGTTAAACCATTCATTTTCTAGGACACGAAACCCTTCGCAAAATACAACCAAATGATCAGTCCATCTCTTCGGGTCAAAACTCGTTTCATTAAAACGATTTTGCGAAGAAAGACTTTTCTTGGAGAAGTTAATGAAGCCTTGTGAGTCAAACTTCCATGCCTTGGTAACTCCAGCACCATAGTTTGCAAAAAGCCCTGAGTCCCAACATTGCTCCGAGCTAACTGTTTTGTTCTTGTAAGGACCAGGTAGTTTATCCCATCGATCCTTTTGAGTTGCTGACTGAAAAACACGAAATAATTCAATAGACCGAAGAAACTTTTGTTCAGCATATCTTTCAATCATTTTATAGAAAGATAGGTTTGCATCCATACACCTATCAAAATCTTTTGGCATATTGAGCTTGGGTCCTATGAATGGATTAATCAAGCCGGCAGATACTTGAGTTGCTGAATGTGAACTACATGAGTCTATCACCCTGACATTCTCTCCAGACTCAAGTAGGCTGTGCGCAAGAATGGCACCAGCCAACCCATGACCTACAATAAGAATACCCTGACTCATTAGATAAATTTCACCTATCAATGAGTTTGCGGACAACTCTCTTTGCGTCAAACTAAGTGAAATGTTTCTTAACCGTAAAGTATTTCCGCTTGCACTCCTGTTAAGTGCATTCCTTGCTTTTTGGTTGGCTGAAAATTACTCTTT
>JABBBW010000080.1 GCA_018607205.1 Opitutales bacterium
CCGGCGCTCTAACCAACTGAGCTACTACCCCAGAGAGGGAAGTGAACAATCCATAAGAAAGAACCCTGCCAAGTCAAGGAACAAGGATTGTATACGGAAATATTAATTCTAAGGTGTAGGTGCAATAAACTTGGAGAAAATGTTTGAGCGCGCAAAGTAAAGGGAATGGATAACTTGATTGTTAAAAAGCTCGAGCTTGGCCCCATTGGCACAAATGCCTTCTTGCTTTGGGAGAATAAAGGTTCCGAGGCAATTCTGATCGATGCACCTCCTAATTGTGGGGAAGAAATCTCGAAGGTTTTAAAAGAAAATGACCTTACTTTATCGCAGATCTGGCTCACCCATGGACATTGGGACCATATGGCAGGAGTGAAAGAAGTCTTGTCACCGGGAATTAAAGTTATCGGCCATTTGGCGGATGAGTTAATGTTCAATAATCCGGCAGTCATGAGTACTTTTTCGATTCCGGGCATTGATTTGCAACCAATTGAAATTACTCAATGGGTAGAGGATGGTGATCAACTAGATTTATGGGGGAGAACAACCTATGTTTTCCACTGCCCGGGACATTGCCCAGGAAATGTCGCTTTTTACCTAAAATCGGAAAAGATTTGTTTTGTGGGCGATGTTATTTTTGCAGGAAGTATAGGACGAACTGATTTGCCAGGTGGGGATTTTGCGAGTTTGGAAGCTTCAATTCGTAACAGAATTTACACGTTACCAATTGATACCGAACTTGCGGTAGGGCACGGGCCCAACACCACAGTCGGCGATGAAATGAGGGAGAATCCCTATGTCCGTCCTTTGTAGGTTTTCTTGTTTCCAAATTATTCCCTTTCGTTTCTAAGCAGTTTGTTCGCATGATTCGATTGATTGAACAGGAACAGGTCGATGATCCTTCCAATGACCAAGGCTTTCTTGAAAAAGTCTCAGAAATTTTTGAGGAAGGCGGATGGTTAGAGAAAGCACTAGGGTTTGAATATCGAAAAGAGCAGGCTCAAATGGCCCAGAGGTATGCGAAAAGTTTAACCGAGGGAAAGCATCTTTTGTTTGAGGCTGGTACGGGTGTGGGCAAGAGCCTCGCTTATTTAATACCCTCTATTCTTTTTGCTCGTTTTGCTAGGAGGACCTGTCTCGTTGCAACCAATACCATAAATTTGCAGGAACAATTACTCGAAAAAGATGTTCTATCAGTAAGGGAATTATTTAATCGTGTTCCCGGCCTCGAAACCATTGCTGATTTTAAATGTGCACTACTTGTGGGTAGAGCAAACTACCTTTGTCAAAACCGGTTGAGCCGTGCCTTGATAGGGCAGGGCGACTTGTTTGAATCTTATCAGCGTGATGAAGTGCAAAGAATTGCAGAGTGGGTAGATTCGGGTGCAGTCGAGGGAATTCGGCAAGAATTGTCACCACCTCCAAATCCTCTTGTGTGGGACTTGGTCAATGCGGATTCTTCGGTTTGCTCTGCAAAAAGTTGTAGTCCTGAAAATTGTTATTACAGAAGAGCCAGAGCTCTAGTTGAGCAGGCAGATCTAATTGTCGTTAATCACAGCCTTTTCTTCTCCTTGCTTGGAGCAGGGATGGGACCAAGTGATGATGAGTCAGGCATTTTGTTTGCGGATGACTTTTTAATTTTTGATGAAGCTCATGAAATTGCGGACGTGGCCAGCGATCATTTAGGAGTATCCCTGAGTTCTTGGTCATTGGAAACATTTCTTCGTCAACTTTATAATCCCAAAAAAGGTAAGGGCTTAATCAGCAAAATAGGAAGAGAATCTGATTTATTGGCCATCGAGAATGCGGCTCTGGCTGCGAGTGATTTCTTTCAGTATTTACACATGGACACATTGGGTGAAAAGGATCGTCAACGGTTAAGGCATTCTCATTCATTGCCCATGGAAATATTCCCTCCCCTTAGCCGCGTACTTAGGAGTTTGATTGAGTTGTCCGATTTAGCATCTGAGGAGTCAGCGCGAATGGAATTGAGAGATCAGGCAAAACGGATTCAGGCGTACTTATCGGATCTTTCAGAAGTTATCGAGCAGAAGGATGAAAATTCAGTGTACTGGTTAGAGCGTGGTGGCCGGTCAAACCAAATTATTTACCTAAGGAGTGCCCCATTAGAGATAGCTACAGTTTTGCGAGAGGAATTATTTGCTAAAGACTCTTCTATTTTATTGACCAGTGCTACCATAACCAGAAAAGGAAGTGCTGAATTTTTTCGTAATAAAATTGGAGCCGAGAAAGCGACTGAATGTGTTGTTCGCTCACCTTTTAACTATGAAAAGCAAATAAGCATAAGTATTTTTAAGGATTGTCCGGAGCCACAAGCCCGCGATCGTTCAAGTTATTTGCAATATCTCGCCCGTTCGATTCACACTCTAGCAAGGAATTTGGAGGGTGGCACCTTAGTCCTGTTTACCAATTACTCGGATCTTCGCTTTTGCCACAGTGAATTAAAGCCAATGTGGCAAAAAATGCAAAGGTCTATCTATGCACAGGGAGACCAGTACTCCCGTTCTGAAATAAGAAAAAGAGTAATTGAAGAAGGAGATGCACTCCTTCTTGGGGCAGAAAGTTTTTGGAAAGGGTTTGATGCAAAGGGTTCCTGTATTTCTCAGGTCATTTTAACCCGTTTGCCTTTTGAAAATCCGAGTCATCCACTCTTGGAAGCAAAAAGTGAAATTTTACATAGTGAGAAGCGTAGTTCATTTCATGAAATTACCCTGCCTGCTGCAGTGATTCGGTTTCGGCAAGGAATAGGAAGGCTGATCAGGTCTTCGACGGACTTTGGCGAGTTGGTAATTTTGGATTCTAGAATTCTCAAGAAAAATTATGGTCGGGACTTTATTTCTGAACTTCCTACCAATGAGTATGAAGAAACTTGCTTGCTTGACCTTTTAGGTGACGAGGGTTTGTCTTAAATGGTCTATTTTAGATGCACGAATCAACACATAGCAATCATTCCCAATCTATCCCACATTTAATGAAGCTTTCAGCATACGGGCATTCCGACGTTGGTTTTATTCGTGAAACTAACGAAGATTCATTTTTGGTCTCTTTGGAAAAGGGTATATTTGCTGTAGCCGATGGAGTCGGTGGACTTCCTTACGGATCTTTGGCTAGCCTGCTTGCGGTGCAGTACTTTGATGCATTGGTTCAAAGTCCTGATGATTGCGTTACCGCCGATGAACTTGGAGCTTTGATCAGCCAGATTCATTCAAATATTATTAAGTGTGGTCCGATTGTTGGAGGACAAAATGGAATTGGTACGACTTTTTCAGGTATTCGTTTTCTTAAGGGCAAATTCATTTTCGGACATGTCGGGGATTCCTACATCCTCAAATACGATAATAAAGCCGCAGAATTAAACCAGATTTCCAAAGAGCACACCCTTGCCGCTGAGTTGATTGCCAAACATGGTCCAGACGCGGCTAATGATATGCCCGAGCATTACAATCATACTTTGACGCGTTGCCTCGGTCAGGATATTGATTTTGAAGTTGATGGAGGAGAGTTCGAAGCTGAAGCTGGTGACAAAATTCTTTTGGCCTCTGATGGATTGTTAAACATGGTTGACCCCTCTGACATATCAAACCTATGTGCTTCGATGGATTGCCAAAGTTTAGTTAAAGAATTAATCGACCAGGCCAATCAAAACGGTGGAGTTGATAACACAACTGTAGTTTGTATCGACCTTGTCTGAGTCACCAAATTCCGAAACGGCGGAAATTAATGAATTACGCCAAAAAGTCCTTAGCTTCCCAAATAATTCATTTTTTCGGTTCTCATATGCTCAGCTTTTAGCAAAAAAAAATCATTCAGAAGAAGCAGTTGAACAACTTAGCATCTGCTTAAAAACTCGTAACGATTGGATGATGGCAGCTTTGCTTAAAGCTAAGCTTGAGATATCACTTGAAAGAAAAGAGGATGCAGAACTTTCCCTTATCAAAACAATTGAATTAGCAAAAGCTCAAGATCATCAAGATCCTCTTGATGAAGCATCAGAACTGTTGGTATTACTTAAAGGCTCGTAGATTAATAATACCCTGTTTGATGATTTTAATTTAGAGTGAGCTTGTTTGCTAGTTTTTCGGTTGTTAGCGGAGCAACTTTGCTTTCCCGAGTATTAGGTTTGTTAAGAGATGTGCTTTTTTTTGCGGCATTTGGTACCTCAATTTATGGAGAGGCATTTCTCTTAGCCTTTACGATTCCCAATCTTTTTCGAAGAATGTTGGGTGAAGGTACTTTAACCTCGGCATTTATTCCCGTATTTTCCGAGAGTCAGCTGGTAAATAAAAACAATTGGTCTTTATTGAACGAAGTGTTGACCCGGCTCTTTGTTTTTTTGGGGTGTTTGTCCGTTTTTGTAGCTTTCTTCACTTTGCTTACTCACCAGTTTTCTTGGTTTTCAAACCCAAAGTGGTACTTAGCAAATTATTTAAATGGCGTTACCTTTTTCTATGTGATTTTTATTTGTGCATCAGCAATTTTGGTTGGTGCTTTAAATGTTAGGGATCGGTTTTTAGAAGGTTCTTTATCTCCTGTTGTATTAAATTTATTTTTGATTTTTGCCCTTTGTTTTGTGGGCTTCAATCGGGATTTAAGTTTTGGGCAAAAAGCATTATTTTTATCCCTCGCGGTAGTCGGTGCTGGTTTGTTCCAGCTTTACTTGCCTTGGTTCCGTTTGTCTAAGAATTTCGGATGGAAATTTAAATGGAAGTTTTCTAACTCTTCCGAATTATCTGAAGTTAGTTCTCTTTTTTGGGTTGGTGCATTTGGTGCTGCAATAGCACAAGTTAATATCCTTGTTTCACGAATTCTTGCTTACACATTAGACGATCCTGGGGGAGTTTCTTACCTATATATGACTGCACGATTGGTAGAACTTCCTCTGGGAGTTTTTGCCATCGCAATCTCGACTATTCTTTTTCCTGTCTTGTCTAGAGCTGCAAGTAAAGGCGACAAGGTGTTATACAAATCCTCTTTTTTTGCAGGCTTGAGAATGATATCTATGTTAACAATACCCTCATCTATTGGTCTGCTACTTTTAGGAGAACTTGTAATCAGCGTTCTGTTTGAATGGAAGGCTTTTGGGGAAAGTAATGTAGTCATGGCTAGTGAGGTACTGATGATTGTAGCCTGGACAATTCCGCTTTATGCACTGTCCACATTTTTGATCAAATCTTATCATTCTCAGAAAAACATGAAAGTTCCTTTACGGGCGGCTTTGTTGAGTTTGTTGGTAAATGTGGTTTGCAGTTTAACTTTTATGTCAGCATACGGAGTTAAAGGTCTTGCATGGGCAAACCTAGCAGCCGCGTTTGCCCAGTTTACTTTTCTTTACTGTAAAAACCCCGAACTGTCTTGGTCGTCTCTCGTTAGGAATAACCAAATATGTTTACCTAAAATATTTGCCGCTGCATGTACGATGTTTTTCTCCATTCAGCTAATTAGACTAGTTTTTGATACAGCCACCAATAAATTTGGATTATTTTTACAACTTTCATTGTTTATTTTGGTGGGGGCATTTTGTTATTTTTTGGCCTTAATGCTTTTGAAATTTCCTCTAGCGGGCAGAAAACATTTGCTGTCTTTGATTTCTCGAAATTAAGTTGTGCTAACTAAATTTTTAAAATGAATTCTCTTATAAAATCCAAAAGATCCCAAAGTGCATTTACCTTGGTCGAGTTAATGGTTGTGATCGTTGTTATCGGCATAGTTGGAGGAATCATTTTCAGTGGTGCTGGGTATCTCTTTGAAAAACAGGCAATTAAACAAGCAACAGTGGAAGTGGAAGTCCTAAGGGTCGCATTAGATGAATTTAAACGTGAATATGGCGACTTTCCTGAAACTTTTGATAACGAGGGTGAAATGGCTAGTTTTATTTTATTTCATTCACTGTATGGTACGCATCAACTTTCTACAGATACTGAGGCTTGGGAACGGGTAGAAGTTTCAGAATCCAGGAAAAACCTACTACCAGTCGATAAGATGACTCTCGAAACTTTAAGTGATGACGAAAGCGAGAAATTTAACTTTTTAGAGTTTGATCACTTTCTTGTAGACCCTTGGGGAGAACCCTACATTTATCAGTTTCCCAGACAGGACGAGCAACGAGGTTTTTTACTCTATTCAAAAGGTCCCGATCAAAAAGGAAACCCTTTTAACGAAAGCCTTGATTCCTTGCCTCAAAAAAGGTTGGAAGATAGGGATAACATTCCTTCCACAGAACCCGGAAATTGGTAAGACTTATGAAAAAGAAAAAAAATGGCTTCACCTTGATTGAGCTTTTAGTGGTTATTTCTATCTTTGGAATACTCATGGGCCTTGTTGTTTCACAATTAGGAGGAGTTTTGGGTACTTCTGAAAAAACGAAGATGCAGTCGATCATGCGAACTTGGGTAATTAAATTAAAACAATACAAGACGCATTACGGTTATTACCCTCCATTTCTTTACGAATCAGGGGAAGGTGTTGCTACAATGCTCAATGATCCCCAAGAAAATCAAAACAGGTTTTTATTTTCACTAAAAGGAAAAGAGAAGTCTGAAGCTGGTTGGTCAGAGGGTAATTCCTTTGAAGATGAGAATCGTGACCTCAAAGAATTTCATTCTTTTAGTGATGATGAGTTTGACGGAGAAGGTAACTTAATAGCCTATGAATCTATTAGAATTTTACTCGACCATGACCGAGATGGAGCAATAGTCATGGATAATAGTCTAGTTGATGAAATTTTTTCATCTTTATCGCTAGAATATGACGACTCACAAATGGAGAATCTAGATAGTCTAAGAGATAACTTCAGCTTAATAAACGAGGATATTGCAATTTTTATTTTGTCCGACGAAACCACAAACTTGTCTAATCTATTCTCCTGGGATATTGAAAAATATTTATCGTCTGATTAATCAAATGTTGGCGTGATTAATTTAAAAAAAAATTCTAATCTCCAAAGAGGGTTTAGCTTATTAGAACTTTTAGTTGTTTTAGCGGTCATGGGTGTAATGATGGGTTTGCTAGGGTTTTCCTTTCTCGGTTCATCTTCGAAAAATTTAGGGT
>JABBBW010000007.1:0-5266 GCA_018607205.1 Opitutales bacterium
CTTTGTAACTTTTTTGCAACGAAGCACCCTGAGCTAAACAACTTCATTGCTTTGTGGGTTTTGAGTTTTTATGTTTAGTCATCTGCCTAAATATGACGACTCCTGACGATCTCTTTAAAGCCCTGTCCGACCGCAACCGTTTGCGAGTGGTAGCGGCCTTATTGCAGAGCAAAGAGCTTTGTGCCTGCCAGATCCATGAATGGCTTGGAGTAACCGGTGCCACCGCATCCAAACACATGGGCATCCTCGTCGCATCCGGGTTGGTGCTCAGTCGAAAGGATGGGCGTTGGGTACATTATCGCCTTAATCGGAAGGATACGAATCTACGCTCTCTTTTTAATTGGATCCGTCGGCAATTGAAAGCAGACAAGGAACTGTTGGATGACCTTAATAAGCTAAATTCAGTAACGGCTTGTCCGCCGGTCGAGCTGCGTAAGCGCCAACGGGAAGCTGCCTCGACCTGTTGTTAACCACTTTTTTCAAACCTTTCTTAAAACTATGAATCAGAAACTAAAATTACTTTTTTTGTGCACGGGTAATTCCTGCCGTAGCCAAATGGCCGAGGGATGGACCCGTCACCTTAAGAGCGATCAAATCGAAGCCTACTCCGCCGGGATTGAAACGCACGGGCTTAACCCGCATATGGTTACGGTGATGGCGGAAGCGGGGGTGGATGTCACATCGCAGAAGTCCGAAAACATTCGGGACTTTGCCGATACCCAGCTTGATGTGGTGGTCACGGTATGTGGGCATGCTCATGAAACCTGCCCCGTATTTCCAGCCAATTGCAAGGTGGTCCATGTGGGTTTCCCAGATCCTCCCAAGATGGCGAAGGAACTTGCAGAGAGTGGAGCTTCTGAGGAAGAACAGCTGGAATGCTACCGCAAGGTACGTGATGAAATTCGGGCATTTGTGGAAACCCTTCCGGGTTCTCTGGACAACCATTCAAGGAGAGGCACTAAAATATGAGTGAGACAGAACCAGTACATCAACCCAAGCCTTCCCAATATATTGCCGAGTTCATCGGAACCGCTTTTCTTTTTTGTGCGGTGGTTGGATCGGGTATTATGGGTGCGGAGTTAAGCATGGGGAATGATGCGATTGCCCTGCTTGGAAATACCTTTGCCACCGTCTTTGCCCTCTATTTTTTGATTACGGTTTTTATGGAGCACAGCACCCATTTCAACCCGGCGGTTTCGTTGGTGATGCGTTTGCGTGGGGAAATCTCCTCCGCCACCCTGATTAAATTCTCGGTTCTACAAATTGGGGGAGCCATCCTTGGAGTCATCCTAGCCAACTACATTTTTGGAATCGAACCTATCCAATTCTCCGACAAAGACCGCTCGGGTACTTTCAAGTTTGTCAGCGAGATCTTTGCCTCTTTTGGGTTGGTTCTGGTCATCCTTCTTTCCTCGAAAGAGAAAGTTGCCATGACGGTGGCAGCATACATTGGGGGAGCTTACTGGTTTACCTCATCCACCTCCTTTGCCAATCCCGCAGGAACCATAGGCCGGTCCTTTTCCAACACCTTTGCAGGAATATCTCCAAGCGATATTCTACATTTTTGCATCGCTCAGGTAATCGGTGCCTTTCTTGCCTATACCTTGCATAAGAATTTTTTCGAAAATCGGTAAATGCCCGTATCGGATACAAAGTTGGAAAAGGGTGAGTGTTCCTTTTCCCGGGGGAAGTATTTAAAGGATGTATTTCTTTGTTCCCTCGTTGCTTTTGGTGGACCGGAAGCACACTTGGGGGTGTTTCTTGAACGTTTGGTCCAAAAGAAAAAATACCTCACCGAAAAAGCCCTGCTTGAATGGATGGCCCTATGCAGTTTTCTTCCCGGGCCTACCAGTACGCAGGTAATTACTGCGATTGGACTGGAGCGGGGTGGTCGTAGCCTCGCCTTGCTCACCCTCTTAGTCTGGGCTCTGCCAGTAATCCTGTTTATGAGTGCGTTATCGATGCTTCCGGCAATGCTGGGTCAGGAGGGACTGCCGCAGTGGTTAGGCTTCCTTATCCCTTTGGCGGCTGCGTTTGTGGGTTGGGCGGCCTGGTCGCTCGGACGCAAAGTAACCACCGATCTTTTAACCTTTGGATTATGGGCTCATGGACTTGCGGTGGTGATGTTGGCAGAAAGCCCATGGTCTATTCCGCTCGCATTTGTTGCCGGGGGTGGATTGTCCGTTTTTCTGGATCGAGAAACTAAACCTACCGAACAATCTTTTTCGATTCGATTATCAACCCCTTGGGTAGTGCTCGGGTTATTTATCGGATTTCTTTACCTCGGAGTCATTGGGTCCGTTTACTCTGGAGATTCTCTCTTTCAAACCTTTGAGCGGTTTTACCGATATGGGTATTTGGTCTTTGGCGGGGGGCAGGTTGTGGTTCCGCTAATGCAGGGCGAACTGGTTCAATCGGCCAAGCTGATGAGCCAGGATGAATTCCTTGCCGGTTTCGGTTTGGTTCAGGCATTGCCCGGACCGATGTTTTCTTTTGCGGCTTATGCCGGTGGATTGTGTGAGCAGGGTGGTGGTTGGATCCGCCAGTTTTGTGGGGCAATGATTGGTGGATGGGCGATATTCCTACCCGGTACATTACTCTTATTTTTTGTCTATCCCTTCTGGGGGAAATTAAAATCATACCCATGGGCGGCGAAAGCCCAGCGGGGAGTGAATGCAGTGGCAGGTGGATTGGTTGCCGGTGTCCTTGTTCAGATCCTGATAAATATGAATTGGGCTCGGGAGAATGCATTGGCCTTTGTTCTAACCCTTGGTCTGCTCATGGGCAGGAGAGTGCCCGCTCCTTTTATTGTGGTCGTGGTCGGAGTGCTCTATGGGGTCGTTCTCTATTTCGCAGCCAAATAATCTGATTGCCTAAAACTAGCTCAAAGGAGCAGAGTATGGGTATGAAATTACCCACACTTCTCTCTCTTTTACTCTTTATTGCTTGCTCAGTTCTTTCTGCCGGAGAAAAGAACAGATCAAATGATGCGCAGAAGCATTTATTCAAGCAGGCAAAAGAATTAATCATCCCAGAGATTATGTTTCGGGATACCCCTTTTTACGATGCGATTGGCTATATCCGGTCCAAAGCAAAATGGCTCAATATTGTCGTGGTACCTGATGAGTACATCAATGAAGTCGAGGTGAGCTTGGAATTAAGGAACATTACTCTCTACGATGCCATCCGCTACCTGGTAGAGGTCAGTCATCTGGATGTGCGCGTCGATGAAAATGCGGTGGTTATCTTCGTAGATGAGGAAGAGTATTGGGACGAAGAGGAGTGTGAAGAGGAAGAAAATTGGGACGAGGACGAGGAAGAAGAAGACGAGGAGGATTAATCCATAACATCTCTTTTATGGGGTGAGCTAAATCTTGAGCATGAACTTAATTAGGCTGGCGATTGTAACTACTTCTCTGGTCTTTTCTTCCTGTATTGAATTTGAGCGTCAGGAGATTTCTTACATCCACGATGATGATAAGAATGAGCTGAGGCTAACTCTCGTTTACGAAGGTATATTTGGGAGTTTAAAAGAAGGGTTTGAGTCCAAGAAAAAGGATGCAGGAGATTTACCGCACAAAGACAGGCTCAATCGAAAGCAGATCAAACAAGTTGAAAGCGTCCTCGAGCAAAATAGAGCCTTCTTTTTTACTAACTGGATTTTTGAATATTCCCCAAATACTTTACCGAAGTTGTTACAGAAGCTTTTTCAGAGAAATCCTAATGGTAGTTTCGCCAAACCGGAGCAGGATCTGATCGAGGCACTACTAAAAAATATTGAGATTGAAAACATCGGGTTTTTTAAGGATGAGGCAGGCAAGCTCTGTGGAGCCCAGACCATGAGACTTTCCAATCTTTCTAAGGTTACTCCACTGATCAATACTGTGATCAGTCGTCAAATGCTAGCTCATCTTCCGGAATTGCGGGAGGAAGTAATCAAAAACACAAAGGGAGCTTACACGCAGGGAACTGTTGATCTGATCACCCAAAAACTTAAAGTTGAGTACTCCTTCCTTCAGGTCGATGGCAACCGCATTACCTTTCAAATGATCATGAATCTGGTCGACCAGGAAAATTTCACCAAGGGGGGGGAGCGAGCCGAGAAGCTCCCCACGGGGACTCGATTTAAGAACCGTGATGATCACCTGCTTCTTGAAATCGGTGAGAAGTCGGTCGACTTCGTGACTGTGGAAAAGAAATGCTTTGATGGGTATGTCCCCAATGCTCTTAACTATGTGGAACAAAAGCATGGGGGGCTGATGCTTGCTCCACATAAGGTTAATAACAGACTAAAAATGTTTCTTGAGGGTTCCCGTTAGAAAAGGGCCTAAATGGGTTATATCGTGGCAATTTCCTAAAACCATATGCTCTTCGATTTATCGGTCTTCCCACTTCTTTCGGGCATTTTCAATTAACCGGCTCGAACTTTCCCGATCAATGTAGCCATAAAAAACCATCTTGCCTGGTTTCTTGTAGTTAAGAAACCACGATTTCAGGATTTCCAGAACGGCCGGCTGTTCCAGCAACAACTGTTCAATGGATTGAATGTGGCCAAAGGTGCCACTTGGGCTTACTCCGATAAATTTGAAATCTTCTTCCTTTTTGTCCTCAAAATCAAGGGCACCAATAATTCTTACTTCTTTTAGATCTCCTCTTTCGCCTGCTTCATCCAGATCGATCACATCGATGGGGTCTCCGTCTCCCGCCAGGGTTTCCGGAATAAATCCATAATTTCCGGGGTAGGGTAGGAATTGTATAATTCTTTCTTTTCCATCCTTGTAATCTTTTTCCATTTCACCGGTTTCGAAATTGAATCCCCACTTCTGCTTTGTGCCTGCTGGGATTTCGATCCGGAAGAGAAGGGTGTCTCCTTCTACTGATAAGTTACTGTCGTGCGGATGTTTTGCTTTGCTCGTTGAAAAAAGTGTCAACGCGATTAAGGAGAGGCAAAATTTCATGGTATTAAAAAAAGTGAATGGAAGCATGTTGAAGCAAAATACATCCTATTGCTTAGCAAATTGATCACTGAATGGGAAAAGTTTTGTAAGAATATCAATGGAATGGGAGTTTAATAATAAATGAGCGATGAATTGAACACGGATCCAAGAGGTGCATTTCCCAGATTGTGGGCGAAGCATGATCCCGGCATTCGGGCATTTGTTCGTGCCTCCTTGCCGGATCCACATGATCTCGCTGAGGTGATGCAGAATGTCAGTGTGATTGCTTGGAAAAAGTTTTCTGACCTGGAGGATGCTGAGACTGGATT
>JABBBW010000007.1:5366-6838 GCA_018607205.1 Opitutales bacterium
GAAAGGTGCCCAGTGAAGAACAAACACGATAAACTTTTTTACAAATATCTCGATGGCAGGCTTTCGGAAGAGGAAAAGTCAGAACTCAATAATCTTTTGCGAAAAGACAATGAGGCATGTGAAAGGTTGAAACTCTTAGCCACCGTTTCAGAAGGTTTAAGCGAGTATTCCTACCATCCTCAAAACAATGTAACCAAGCCGTCCTTAAAATATGTTCCTTGGCTCATAAGTTTGGCGGCATCTATTGTTGCGGTGCTTTCATTTTTAAAACCTGAAGCAACACCTGATTCTCCAAAACCGGTGGTCCCTACCTCTCAAACTCCTTTTTATGCTTTGCTGGTTGATCAAGCCGGAGCGGGGTTTGCGGATGGTGCAGGTCCAGACCAAGTTAGATTCAAGAAGGGGTTTTACCAATTGGATGATGGGGTCATTCATTTGAGGTTTAGCAACGGAGTAGACACTGTGATGAGAGCACCAGCTACTTTTGCGATTATGAATGACTCTAACATCCGATTGGATCATGGAGATGTATGGGCAATTGTCCCTGCCGGTGCCGAAGGTTTTACCATTTCCTCTCCCAGTATTGATTACGAAGATCGTGGCACTGAATTTGCCATCTCGGTGGATGGTGAAAAAAGATCGAGTACTTTACATGTAATCGATGGCCAGGTCGATGCAAGGAATCCAAAATCCAGTGAGTTACTATCTTCAGTATTTGAAGGGCAATCCACCGAATTTTCGGACGGGGAATTAATACCAGTTAAAACTCCTGACCTAAGTAAATTTCCCAGCCCCAATTCAATCGGGTATTTACGCTGGCAAGAACAGCATAGCTTTTACACCAATCAATCGGATGAGTTGATCGGTTATTTTCCCTTTTTTGAAGAGCCTCAATTGAAGAACTATTCAACCAACCCAATTGTCGGTGATGGTGAGATTCATGGTGCGAGATGGGTAACGGGGCGCTGGCCTGGCAAAAAGGCCCTGTTGTTCGATCGCGATGATGATTATGTGGAGTTTAATATAACCCATGAATTTGATGAATTATCCATGTCGACCTGGATCAATATTGATCGTTTTGATAAAACCCTAACCTCTGTTTTTGTTTCCAACGACTGGGATGTTCCAGGAGATTTCTTCTGGCAAATGACCCGGTATGGGCAAATTTGGATGGGCTATCATGGTGGAAATCGAATTAATAAAACAAATACCCAAGTTATTCCAACAGGCCAATGGATCCATCTCTCAGGCTCGGTATCAATTCCTCAAAAACGAGTGAAATTATATATAAACGGAGAAATGATGAGTTATGCCGATCTCGATCCTTCTTCCTTCAATAAAATGGTTCCAGGGATGTGCAGAATGGGCAACTGGCATACCACGAATATAAACGAAGGGAATAAGGTGCGAGCACTATGCGGAAAGATAGACCAGTTTTCGATCTGGCAAAAAGAACTTTCTCAGGAAGAGGT
>JABBBW010000127.1 GCA_018607205.1 Opitutales bacterium
GTACCGTTCGGCTTTGGATGGAAAATACCAAATCATTCGCTGCATTGATTTCTTCAGCAAATCCTTTCAGCCAGACATACCCATGATTGTAAATCGCGTTGACGTGGATTTTTCCGTGAAGAAAGCCAAGAGAATTTGGGAAATTTTTGAAAAACTTGGCATCAAGGGAACTTTTTTCATTCGCTTGCATGCTCCTGAGTACAACCCTTTTTCTTTCGAGAATTACAAAATCATCAAAGAGATTCAAAATTCAGGACACGAAATAGGATACCACAGCGAGGTGGTAGACCAAAGCAAGATTTGGAATGAAGATTCCGCGGAATGTCTCAGGAGAGACTTAGTCTTTTTCTCCACGGTTTTTGGGGTTCAAGTTAAAGGGGTTGCCAGTCATGGGGGAATGACTGGTTTGAATAACCTCGATTTTTGGGAAGAGAAGAAACCTTCTGATTTCGGACTGACTTATGAGGCCTACAAAGGCTCCGACACTCATTCTTTGTTCAAGGATTCGTTGTATGTCAGCGACTCAGAGTGGACGCGCTGGAAATGCTACCAAAAAGGGCAGTTGCTCGATGGTGATAACCGATCTTTGTCGGAGCATCTTGGCGATAGGCCCGATTTGGTATACCTGCTGGTTCATCCAGATACTTTTTTTGATCACCACTTTTACGAGTAGGGCTTGAGCAGTTTGGACCACCTCCAATTTTTCTCAAAATTTTTCAAAAGCCTCGGCAACTTGGAGCAAGAGTTGCAACAAGAGGTGGAAGAGATGTATTCCAATGTCTTTGTAATGGGTTTGCCCAGATCCGGGACGACTTTGCTCTCTCAAATTCTCTACAACAACACAGACCTTTTTTGCACCAACAACTTTATGGCTCGTTTTTGGGAGACACCATTGGTTGGAGCCAAGCTGTCCAGTCTTTCCATAACCAAGAAAAGACTACGGAGCTTTGATTCCTTTTATGGAAGAACCGCCGATATCGATCAACCGCATGAGTTTAGTAAGTTTTGGCACAAGTGCCTGAAAGTTGAAGATTTCCGTGGCTACGAGCCCGAGAAAGTTTCCTCGAGGATCGATTGGCGAATGCTGCAGTCGAAAATTCTCGGAATTAATGCAATTTTCAACGGCGGCCTTGTTTGCAAGCCGATGGAGTTCGCTGGATTTCATCTCAATTCGCTGCTCCAAACTTTCAATCGAGCTGTGTTTGTTTACTTGGAAAGAGATGCATTGGAAGTCACTTCCTCGATTCTACGAGCAAGAAAAGAAGCGGGAGAAGAAAAATGGTGGGGCTCATATCCTCCGGCTCAATTCTACGAATCCTTGAGGGGAGAAAACCTTTTGAATCAGGTAGCACATCAAGTTTGCTACTTTAAAGCTATGTACGAAGGGAAATTCTCCGAAAGTTCCGGGCACTCACAATTACTTCGCTTGCATTATCGCGAATTATGCGACAGTCCGAACGAAGCACTTGCAAAAATAAAGGATGCGGTACGGAAAAACGGCGGCGAACTAACTTTCGAGCCCTTGCCTGCACCATTGGCAAAGTCCGGCTTTCTAGGCAGCTCGGAAGAAGTCCTTCAAATGAAACAGGCGTTAAAGGAAGCAAGCCGAGCATACCCACAAAGCATGGCATAATCCGCAAACCTTGAAATTGTCGATTCACCAGCCTGACTTCTGGCCCTGGGCCGGGCTCTTTAATAAAATTGCCACTTCGGATAAATTCGTAGTTTTCGATTGCGTCCAAGCTCCGCGGGGAAAGAGCTGGTTTTCTCGCAACCGAATCCTGCTTCAAGGAGGGCCTGCCTGGATCACACTCCCGATTTATCGCTCCTCCAACCAAAAGATATTCGAAGTAAGAATTAACGATGAGGTCAATTATCGAGCAAAGCACCTAGGCACTCTTAGGCAGGCATATGCGAAGACTTACTATTTTCAGGAAGTCTTTGATTTCGTCGAAGGCCTGTATGCCGCGGAACATCAATTCGCCCGCGATTTTTCCCTTTCCATAATCTCTGCAGTTTGCCGGCGATTGAATATTCGGACTGAATTTGTCGAGGTTCGAGATTTAATCCCTGATTCAAGGATCTCCGCGTTAAGGGGGAATGACTTGGTTTTGGAGATTTGTCTGGCAGCCAAAGCTACCTCTTACTTGTCGGGAACCGGGTGCTTGGACTTCATCAAACCGGAAGATTTTTTGCTGAACAAGGTATCGTTTGAGTTTCAGGAGTTCGTTCAGAATGAATATCCGCAGCCAGGCTGCAGTACCTTTCATCCGTCCATGTCCATCTTGGATGTCTTGTTTTGTGTTGGGTTTAGGAAAACCGAGGAAATTATCAAGGGGGTTCTGAACTCATGAACATTGTGGAGAGCATGATGGGGTCGATTTATTTTGTGGTCGCATTCTCCTTGGCGGTTTCACTTCTTGTTAGGTTTGTCAGCTGTTCTTTGTCGTTCGGTTGGTTTTCCAGAGGTTTTGCAGGAGACTCTTCGGTGCACTTACAAATTATTAAACAGATAAAAAGAGGGTGGGGTGCAAGGGCTGTGGAAAATTATGTCATCCCTAACAAGATGAGTTACCCAGTCCTGTTTCACCGACTTTGCGCTTTTTTTCCTATTCAATTTCTGAAGAGTTATAGCTACCTCCCAAATTTATTGGTTTACGCTGTTTCCTTTGCGACCTTCGTCTTTTTCTCCTTTTATTGCCAAGAGGAATTTTTTCCCGCCACCGATTCGGTGCTTTTGAGCGGATGCCTGCTGGCCCACTTGTTTTGCGTTCAAAATCTGGTAACCGCGGGTCCCGCGATTGCCTATCTTAAGCTGTCTTCGAGGTTTCTCGCCAAAATAGCTTGTTCCTTTTTCGTACTTTTTCTTTTCATCCATTTGGAGTTTCACCTCGAAGCCGGTCTCTACCTAGCTTCCTTTTTCGCCGCAATAGGTATTCTCAGCGGTACCTTCGCGGCCCAACTCCTGTTGTTTTTCGCTTTGTTTTTTTTCCTTATTACCGGTTGTTCCGAAGTCATCAGCTCCCTTGCCCTTGGTGTGCTGCTTTCTGTAGTATTTAGTAAAGGTTACTCCCTTCGCAGTTTGTTGGGAATGGTAAGGTATTGGAGGATCTATTTTTTGAGAGTAAGGAAATCTAGGTATACGGCTCCTGTACTAAGTTCATTGGTCTCTTTGCCCGATCTGTTTCGAAACCTTCTCAGTGGTAGGTTTCAGATTTTCGCCAAGCAACTGTACAAACGAGAGCCGACCAGAGCCATTTTGCATTACCCGGAAATTCTTTTGGCCCTGTACTTTTTGTTTTTTACGGATCATGAATTCGTTTTCCTTTCAGGGGTTTACCTCGCTGTTTTGCTTGCTTACCTCCTTACATCAACGAAGGTTTTTAACTTTCTCGGAGAATCTTATCGATATTTGGAGTATGGGCTCTTTTTCCTCAATCCCTTGGCCTTAGCTTTTTTGATCGGATCTCATTACGGAACAAAGACGGGGCTTTTTATAATGGGCGGTTGTGCCGCTTATGGGATTTGTTCTTCTCTTTTGATCAATCGTCTCTGCGGTCATTCCCATGTTTCGGGCAGGGATAACTTGTCCGACTTTCTTTGCCGGTTAAAAATTACTCCGTCTGATGTGGTTTTTCCTGTTAGCATGAGACTGGGGGCAGATATCGTGGCCAGAGTTGGTTGTCGTTCCTTTTGGTGGCAACCAGGTGGAATCACTGAACTATCCATGTACGACGATTATCTTCACGAATACCCTTACTTAAGTTTGGATTGGAAAAAACTGTGCGATCGGCACCAAGTCGATTATGTGATCGTCGACAAAACCGCTTTGGCCAAATTTTTGGATGTCTATAATTTCAAGTCTCTGTCCCTGGAACTTGAGGATGAGAATTACCTCGCCTACAGGTATCCTGTGAATTCTTCTGCTCTAATTTGACAGGTTCCTTCAAGGCCCTAAGAGAACTTTCATCCCATTCCTTCGGGTATGGCCTAAGTGCCATACTTAGCAGGCTCGTCGGGTTTCTTTCCGTTCCCATACTCTCTTATTACTTCAGACCCGAGGAATATGGCGTGATTTCTATGGTCCAAGTTGCCCTCAGTCTGGCGGTGATTGTTGCGGGAATGAATGTCGGGTCGGGAGTGTCCTTTTATTTTTTCCATCACGATGCAAAGGATGCCAAAAGAATGGTTCTTGGATCCGGGCTACTTTATGTCTTCTTTGCAGGCGGGAGCATTGCGGCAAGTCTATTCTTCCTTTCCCCCTATTTGAGCGAATTACTCAACTTGAGGAAAAGCCAGGGAGGTTTTCATTCATTTGTTCCCTACCTTAGGATTGGTTCCGTCTATTTATTCTTCGGAATTCTTATGACCGCGGTTCAAAACATCCTCAGGTTGCACAAAGAACCCTACAAATACTTGATTTGCGAGTTGGCGAGCTTCTCGGTAAACATCGTTTTGCTGCTTTTCTTGATTTGCTTTTGGGAAGTCGGCATAGAGGGCGTCTTTTGGGCCCGAGCGGCCGGAGTTTTGTTGGGTTTTCTCGTTGGTTTTTTCTTCGTCAGGAAAAGGTTCGAACTAAGTCTATCCTCGGGATTGTTGATTCCCATATTGGCTTATTCCTTGCCTCAGTTCCCAGCTGCACTCATGGGATGGGGGCAAACTCAATCCAGCAGGCTCTTTATCAATTACTTCACCGACTTGCACCAACAGGGCGTTTTTGCGGTAGCTTTTGCCTTTGCCTCCGTCCTAAGCCTTGGAAATGCTGCCTTTCGGTTGGCCTATGACCCTTTTGCTCTCTCTATCATGAAGAACTCCAACGCTAAGAAAACTTATGCGGATGTTTATTCGGCCTACATCTTATTGTTCGGAATTTTGCTGCTCTCTTTCACTTGCTTTGCCCAATGTGCCATCAACTTACTTACGCCGCAGGAATACCATGATGCCCACCTCATCAGCTACTTTCTCGCCGGCTCCTTTTTCATGACTGGTTGCAACAACATACTGGGGACGGGGATTTGGGTTTCCGGCAAGACGATTTACTCCAGTTTCTGCCAAGTATTCAGCTTTGTCACCGTCGTAGTGTGCAGCATTCTGTTGATCCCAGTCTATAAGGGGCTGGGCGCGGCAATTGCTCTTTTCGCGGGATCCGTTCTGCATTCCTTGGCCTTGTTCTTGGTAAGTGGAAAGCTGTACAAGGTGGAGTACAGGTATTTTCGCTCTCTTTTTTTTGTATGCTTTGCTGTTTTCTTCTCCTTTGCTTTTGGTTCGTTTATTTCTGGGGGGCAACCTTGGTCTGTTTTTCTTAACTCCTTCCTGTTCTTTTTGCTACTTTCACTTTTTTCTTATCTCCTCTTGGCTCCCAGTGGGACCCTGAAACTTATGAAGAATTTCCTACATGCAAAAGGCTGGGTATGATTAAGAAAATTGCCTTCCTCTTTCGCAAGCTCCTCGGCTCAAAAGGTCCCACGGAGGAAGTGATTGCCTTCCTTGAAACCGAAACAGACATCGTCCAACTCGTGGAAGCCCCGGAAAAGGTTTCCCAGCAGTCGTTGGATTTGCAGGATGAAGCCCTTATCTTAGCTCCTTGCATCTATGAGGTGGAGGGAAAACTCTATGACTGCACGCGACCGGGGATCTATCGCTTTGCGGTTCCTCAAAAAGCAAACCATCAAAGGGTTGTGCTGGACCGAAAAAATGTATTTACCAACGCTAAGATTCTATCCCTTCTCAGTATTAGGGGTAACTGCGACAATCATAGTATGTTCTCCGAAAAGCTTTCCAAAGCATCTAAAAGATTTCTTCGACTGACCTGTACCTACAATTCTCTTTTTGTGGGAAAATTGCTTTCGCAAAATGGGTTTTCGACCAGAATGGTCCAAGGACATACGCTCGAGTCTCTAAACTCCTTCAGTAATGGACATAGTCTATTGGAGTTTTACGCCGATTTTTTTGGAAAGTACATTGTTGTCGATGTCGATAAAAAGGGTTTCTTTCGTCAAGGGTCAAAAGTATTGAGCATGTTTGAGCTTTGCCGCACCATTTTTCTAGGTGAAGAGTTCGAGTTTGTCAGCTATGCGAAATTTTCTATGGTAGATCTTCGTTTCTCAGACTTAGAGACAGGATTTGATTACTCTTTTTATGAATACTCCCAATATGCTTCTAGCCTTAGAATGGTTCAGACTTTGAAAAGAATTTGTCAGGTACCGCTTATTTCTGAAGGAGGGAGTACTTATGCCTGCTCTTGGACTAAAGAAATGGAAAGTATTGTTTGCGGAATAAATCCACGATGGATCATTTTATCGCCTGAGTCTTTTCTCGAGAAGTTTTACCATCAAGGCCAATTGCCGAATGGGTAAGGTCTTGATAACGGGGGCAACAGGCCTTTGCGGCAGACATTGCTGTCACAAGTTCCTCGACGATGGGCTGGAAGTCTTTGCTGTGGTAAAGGATTCCTCCTCCACATTGCCCAAAGGGGTTGAGCCCTTGGTTTTGGATCTATCCGAAGATTGGCAGGATAGTCTCCTTCCCGATGATTTGGATCAGATCGTCCATTTGGCCCAGTCCCCCTATTTTCGTGAGTTTCCCCAAAATGCAGTTGATCTTTTCATGGTCAATATCGAGTCCACTGCCCGACTTTTAGACTATGGCATGAGAGTCGGTATCGAGAGGTTCGTCTATACTTCATCCGGAGGCATTTATGGTAATGGAACACAGGCATTCAAGGAAAACGCTCCCGTTGTCCCATCCGGGCGCTTGGGTCACTAT
>JABBBW010000130.1 GCA_018607205.1 Opitutales bacterium
GAATTATTAAGCAAAAGAAATTGGGATTATGATGCTCTCAATAGCGAACTTTTTCAAGTCCAGGAAGAACTTGCCGCTTTGATAAGCCTCGAGGAGGAAGCTCAGGCAGAAGAAATTGTAACCGAAGTTAACCCGGCTGATTTGTATATACCGTTAATACCCCAAAAGTTTATCGACGAAATAAAAGAATGGACCCAGTCTAATTCAACCTTGGCATTTCCTTGCGAAGTAAAGGTCTTAAATGAGGCGGTAACTCTTTCTGACCTTACCTTAATTGCAAATATTGAGGTAAATGTTGGCGAGCAGATTGTGGTAACACGCTTTCATCCAGTGTCCGAAGAATATGTGGTAGCGAGACAGGGTAATAATGATACTTTCATGGCCTCAGTTCATATCAATAATACCAATGTTATGGAGGTTCTGGCCTTGAAGTATGTAAACCATATGAGGGAAACCGGCAAAGATGTTTCAAATCCCTTCTCATCCATCCGCTTTTCTCAAATAGATCAAAACTTCTCGGAGGATTGATCAAAACCTCTTTAGTTGGTCGTTCTGAAATCTTTTTAGTACCCTAATTCAATTTTTTTAGTCCGTAACTCCTACTTTTATTAGTAGCTAAATTTACAGGTTTTAAGCTTTTACTATATTTCCTTATTATTGTACTCATCCGTACAATTTTAGTAGTCTAGGATACCCAGACGTTGCCTAGTTGGTGTCTAGTCACTTAGGTGTAGCAAGTTAGGCTAAGGAGGCTAGGTCGATGACAAATCTATATTTAACGTCGTTCTGACGCATACGTTCAAAAGCTTCGTTTATCTCATCCATTCGTATGACCTCTACCTCAGAAAAAATGTTTTTCTCACCGCAAAAATTGAGCATTTCTTGAGTTTCTGTAATCCCTCCAATCAATGAACCTGCAAGTGAGCGCCTTCCAAAAATTAACTGTGCTGCATTTACTTTACTCAATGGCTCAATAGCACCGACTACGCACATCGTTCCATCAGTCTTGAGCAATTCAAGGAAGGGGGTGAGGTCGTGATCTACGGGTATGGTATTAAGTAGGAAATCAAAGGACCCTGACTCTTTTGTTAATGCATCAATAGAAGAGGAGAGAAGAACTTCATCGGCACCTAGCATAAGGGCATCTTCTCCTTTTTGTTCGGATGATGTAATCATAGTAACCTGGGCACCAAGAGCCCGGGCGAACTTTACTCCCATATGTCCAAGACCGCCTAAGCCAATTACTCCCACTTTTTGACCTTTGCCAATATTCCATTTTCGTAGGGGAGAATAGGTGGTGATTCCAGCACAGAGCAATGGTGCAATGCCAGGACCTGTTAAGGAATCAGGAATGTGCATGACAAAAGATTCTTTCGCAACCACACTGGTGGAATATCCACCATAAGTAAAACCGCCTGGGTCTGAAGTTTCAGAATTGTAGGTGGCGGTAAATCCATTGAGGCAATATTGCTCGAGGCCTTTTTCGCAGTTTCCGCAGACTCCACAGGAATCAACGAGGCAACCAATTGCAGCCCGATCGCCAGCTATGAAGTTCTTTACTGCTGAGCCCACTTCGGTAACCCGGCCTACAATTTCATGACCGGGAACTACGGGGTAATTGGTCATGCCCCAGTCGTTGTTAACAAAGTGAATATCGGTGTGACAGACCCCACAATACTCGATCCCAATCTGAACATCGTTGGGTCCGACCGGACGGCGATCGATGTTGGTTGGGACAACTCGAGCATTTGGCTCGTTTGCACAATAGGCCTTCGTTTTACTCATCAAAGTATTGACTCCATACCATAATTAGCAAACGGCAAGATTATGGGGTAAACCGAAGAATAAAATATACTTTCCCAAGCACACACGAGAGCAAACAATAGTGAGATTTAAGCAGTAGCCAATTTCCCAAAGGATTCAATTTCTTGAACGATAGTACGAACCTCAGATCGTAACTCGTTCATTTTGCCTTTGGATATCTCAATTTTTTCGCGAATAGCGGTTTGTAATTCTTGGTGAATCTCAGAAAGACGATCCCCAAACCTTTCCAGGTTTGCAGAGGCTTGATCTATCAACTCAGAACTTTTGTTTTGGGCAGATTGAAAAGCAGACAACTGATCATTGACGATGCGAGAAATTTCTTTGGTTTCTGCAAGCAAGATCCGTTCATTTGGAACGCGCTTAAGGTTGTTTGTCAGACCCAATTTAGAAAGGGTCCAGATAATCCATTTTGATGGGTCAAGTTGCCAGGGTTTTACACCATTTCGGTAATCCCATGCAAATTCATGGTGGTAGTTATGGTATCCTTCTCCCATTGTGAAAATTGCCGCGACCCAACTATCCCGAGCTGAATGTTCGGTAGAGTAAGGGCGTTCACCAATCATGTGACAGAGAGAATTAATGCAAAAAGTGGCGTGTTGAACCAATACAACCCGTGCAACACCGGGTATGAGGAAACCGCCTAGTGCACCAACAGCAGGGGAAAGGTTGCCCGAAAATACTGCATAATAATAGCCAATGAGGGCCGGAACGATAAAACTAACGATAAAAGAAATGGCATGAACCCACTTATGCTGCCAAGCTACCAATTTGTCGTTGAGGAGGTCATGTACATTGTCAAAGGGTTGTTCCGGTTTTAGTTTAAACATTAGCCAACCCATGTGAGCCCAGAAAAACCCTTTAGTAATGTCGTAGGGATCGTCATCTGTGTCGACATGTTTGTGGTGTTTGCGATGTTCGCAACTCCACCAAACAGCCGAGTTTTCAAAAGCAGCAGCTCCGAAGAGAAGAACGAATAATTTAACCGGCCATTTCGCCTGGAAAGCCTTGTGAGAAAATAGGCGATGGTAGCCCACTGTTATGCTCATTCCTGTGGCTAGGTAGAAAAATGCGAAGACACCAAAAAGGAACCAGTCCCAGCCAAAAGTCCAGAAGTAATAGGGTACTGCAGATACAGTGAGTAAGGCAGTAAGAATGAGAAATCCGCTGGTCACCCATTCCACACGATTGAAAGGTATATTTTTGAACATGTTATATAAGTTTAGGAAAAGAAGTGAAAATGGCCAACATTAAAATAGATGGTTTCAAGGAGAAAACAAACATGGACTACCCGATTCGTAGAAGAAATATCTTGTTAGATGTCCGATATGGATTACTAATATTTAAGCCTATTAAGGCATTTTACAAACAATTCAAAAAAACATTGCGCTATGAATAAAATAAAAATCGTCATTTCAGGAATCCTTGTATCCTGCCTTCTATCATTATCCGGATGTTATGTGACCAAAGCTGGAAATTATGTTTCTGAAAAATCCAAGGCTGCTTGGTCTGGTACTAAATCTTTTTTCGGTGCAGACGAAGAATAATTATTTTTTTATTTAATGAAACCTTCTCTTCTTTTCAGTTTTCTCTGTTCTGTACTTCTTCTTGGTGTTTCATCTTGCTCACTTTCTGAGGTTGGAAACACAATCAAATCCAAAACGCTACAAGGATCGAACTACCTCGTAGAAAAATCCATTGGAGCATATGATTACACCAAAGAAGTCATAGGTTTGGGTGACGATGAACCTGTGGATCCCTCGATTCTTTACCTTAAAGGAAAAAAAGGACCAGGGCAGGGGAAGACCGTTGTTCTCATCTCAGGGGATGAAGAGTATCGAACCGAGGAAAGTATGCCTATGCTTGCTAAAATTTTGGCAGAAAGGCACGGATTTACCTGTAAAGTTTTGTTTTCTTGGGATGAGGGAGGAAATTACATTGATCCAGACAACCACAGGGGGATCAAGGGCTGGCACCATTTGGATAAGGCAGACATCATGATTATTGGTACTCGTTTTCGCGATCCATCTACCGAAGACGCCAAATATATCACCAGGTTTCTTAACGATGGAAAACCTGTTATTGGCATACGTACATCCACTCATGCATTCAAATGGTTGGATGATCGATCCTTTGGTGGAAAAATCACCTTTAAAGAATTTGGTCCCAAAGTCATGGGCGAAGGTTGGGTTAGCCATCATGGCAAGCACAAGGTGGAGGGAGCCCGTGGCGTGGTCGAACCAGCCAATGCCAATCATCCAATTTTACGCAGTGTAAAAGATGTTTTTGGGCCGTCAGATGTTTACGGGATTAATGCTTTGACCGAAAAGGACACAATACTGCTTCGCGGACAGGTCACCGCTAACCTGAGTCCCGATTCAAAACCTGTTGCCAATAAAAATAAACCAATGCAACCCCTTGCATGGCTCCATACCTATGTTTCCCCAAATGCATCAAAAGGTACGACTTTTTGTACCACGATGGGTGCATCTGTCGATTTGGTGAGCGAAGATTTGCGCCGCCTTATTGTAAATGCCACCTACCACTTGTGCGGGCTTGAAGTTCCTCAAAAGGCGGATGCTGCTTATGTCGATCCCTTCTATCCGTCCTTTTACGGTTACACCAAAAATCAGAAAAATTATTGGAAGCTTGAGAACATGCAACCAAGTGACTACGGCTTGGGGAAATCTCCCAAGGCTGCAGATCCTAAGGGTTCTCCAAAGTGGCCTTTCCGGGATTAATTTAGTTTTTAAAGCCTATCCAGCCTCCCATTTTTTCTTAGTTTTCGGTTTTTCCTGTACACATCGTTCGGAGATTGGTGTATAGATCGAATTATTTGAACGATGCCTAAAACAGAAATAATTCTAATCCGTCACGGAGAAACCGAATGGAACCTGTCAGGTCGCTGGCAGGGACATGCTGACTCAGCTCTGAGTCCAAGAGGAATTGCTCAGGCTCAAGCTTTAGGCGAGCGGATGAAGGGCGAGGAGGTTGATATGGTATATGTAAGTGATTTGGAGCGTGCACTTCATACTTCTCGTCTGGTTGGTAATCCTAGTGGTTGGCAACCCCTTCCTATGCCTGCATTGCGAGAGAGAGACCTGGGAGTCCTCGAAGGATTAACAACCGATGAAATGCGAGAAAGTCAACCAAGGGCTTTTCAATCATTTATGGAAGATGGTCCAAGTTACCAACCACCTGGAGGAGAGAGTTTTCAACAGTTTTTTGATCGTTGTTCTCTTGCTATTGAGACCCTGGCCAATGAGCATCCTGGGCAAAAGGTTGTAGCTGTGACCCATGGAGGTGTCCTCGGGGCAGTTTTTCGAAAGGTTTTAAAACTCTCTCTTGAAGCTGAAAGAAATTTTCTTTTGCTTAATTGTTCGATTAACAGGATACAAAAGTCGCAAGTTAATTGGAATCTTGTCAGTTGGGGAGATGTCGCACATCTTCAAGGTTTAGACTCTTTGGACGATTCCTAGGTTATATTTACCAGCCCTTAAAGGATATTAGTTTAATCTTTTAATCCTACAAGCTATACAATAAAAAATACGTAAAAACATACGTTATTAAGAAGATTGTCGGTAAATATATAAAAAAAGAGTGTAATATTTGATAAATACATCATTTTAGGGTATAATATGGTATATGAAAATTGATCCAAAACATGACCTTTTTGAATTTCATTTTCATTACCATATTGAAGATTCCGCTTGTTTCTCCGATAAGTATTTTTTGGCTCATGATTTTGATGAGGCAAAAGAAATGTTTGATTATGCATGTAGCAAGCGGACATCCTTAGCTTTGTTGGATAAAGTAGAAAAATGGAATCGTTGGGCTGATCGCTGGGAGGAAGTCGACCTTCCCACATCTGACCCCTCTTTGAACTGATATGATCGAGTATTTCCCTGCTGCAGCAGGGAGATTTCTTTCGTTTGTGAATAACTTTTATTCTTTTCATTTGCGAAGTCATTTTTTCCACACTCCCTTAGTAATTATGGGTAAAAAAAATCCTGAAGAAGAAGTTTTCGAATTTCGTATAAAATTTTATCATTCTGGCTCTGACTTTAGAAACCAGCGTCATTTTATGGCTCTGAACCATTCCGCAGCTTTGGAAATGTTTGAATTTGCATCGAGAAAAGACTCCATTGAAGTGGAAGTTATTGGTTTAGATAGGTGGAATCGTTGGGCAAATCGCTGGGAACCAAGCGAAGAATTAGTCGACGAAGAGGTTGGTATAGTTTCCTAACTGTTCTGATACTCTTTTTGAAAAAGGGTCGTTACTTTATGACTTTTTTTTGCTTATTGAATTAAATATGGCTTTTACCTTTGCATAGCTAATCCGTATTGTGGCGGGAATGATTTCTCCTCCTCACATGCTAGCCTCTTCAAACTTCCGCATTGAATCTGATTGCTCAGATCAAACCGGGCCTCGAGCTGGTAGCCTTGACCTACCTAGGGGGGCTGTTCGCACTCCTGTATTTATGCCGGTGGGTACACAGGCAACCGTCAAGGGTACTTTACCGGGAGATTTAAAAAAGGTTGTGCGAGCCCCTATTATTTTGGGCAATACTTATCATTTAAACCTCAGACCGGGAGTGGAGGTAGTACGACAAGCGGGTGGCCTGGCAGATTTCATGAACTGGGATGGCCCGGTGCTTACCGATAGTGGTGGTTTCCAGGTATTCAGCCTTTCGAAGTTAAGAAAAATCAATGATGAAGGTGTGCGTTTTCGTTCCCACCTTGATGGCCGGGAAATTTTCCTTGGTCCCCGTGAGGCTGTGGCCATTCAAGACGGGCTTCGTTCTGACATAGCGATGTGCCTGGATGTATGTCCGGCAGCAAACGATTCTCAAAAGGAAGTTGAAAGTGCTGTTAATCGCACCTCTTTGTGGGCTCGTGCTTGCCAGCAAGCTTGGGAAGA
>JABBBW010000039.1 GCA_018607205.1 Opitutales bacterium
GATCATTTTTGCCGGTGCCCCCATGGTAAATGCCTTGGTCAGTACAACTAAGGAGGGAAACTGGGCTTATGTTCGTTGGCCTTTTGTTCTTGGTATCGCTCTGGCTGCTGTAGGTGGATATATGATCACCAAGCATGCTCCTAAACCGCCCAAGACTGAAGCGGTGGCAGAGGTATCCAATTCCTGACATTAAATTTTTGAAGTGGATTAAAACCCACGAGGATGATGGATCAAAAAGAGACAGTTCTTAGGTGGGAGTCCAAGAGGTGGTCAGACTTCCAAAAAAACCTCGAACAGATTAATCAAAATAATTCTTTTCAAAGGGCTCGTTTCCGAGAATTGTCGGATTGGAAATCATGGTCGGGATTTGAGGAGTTTTCCAAAATTTGTCCGCTTACCACTAAACAGGAAATAGAAAACGATCGGGTTTCAAATCCACAACACGGATCAAACCATACCTATCCGATAGAAAAATACCTGCGTTTTTCAAGAACCAGTGGAACTAGTGGCGATCCGATAACCTGGATGGATACTCAGAAAGATTGGAAATGGATGCTAGGAAATTGGGACGGTATCTTGAAAAAGGCAGGAGTCGAGCAGGGAGCTCGTTGTTTCTTTGCTTTTTCTTTTGGTCCGTTCTTAGGGTTCTGGACGGCCTACGAAGCGGCGATTCAACGGGGGGGTGTATGCATACCTGGTGGTGGTCAGTCCACCGAATCAAGGTTGGCTACAATCGTGGAAGAGGAAGTTGAATATCTCTTTTGTACACCGACCTATGCCATGCGTTTGATTGATACTGCAAAAGAATGCGGTATTCCATTGCAGAAAAATTCCTTAAAAAAAATAATCGTGGCAGGAGAATGTGGAGGAAGCCAGTTTCTTAACCGGAACAAAGTGGACATAGAATGGGGTGGTGAATCCCTTCTATATGACCATTACGGAATGACCGAGGTTGGACCCGTTGCCTATGAGATGCCGGGTGGGGAGGGCGGTTTGCGAATTTTGTTGGATTCTTATCATGCCGAGGTGATTGATGCTGTAAGCGAACAACCTGTGGGTGATGGCGAACTTGGGGAATTGATCCTCACTCCTCTAGGCCGTACGGGTTCACCGGTGCTGCGTTATCGTACGGGCGATTTAGTCCGGGCAAGTCGGGGAGTGGATGCTTTAGGATTTCCTACCTTTGATCTGGTTGGTGGTATACTGGGTAGGACGGACGATATGTTGGTTATACGCGGGGTAAACCTTTACCCTTCCGGGGTGGACACCATTGTAAGAAAATTTTCAGAAATTTATGAGTACCAGGTAGTCATTCAAGAGTCCCGGGAAATGAATGAGATTTTGATACGAGCTGAGTGTGATCAGAAAATTGCCCGAGCCTTGGAGGATTCCTTACGGGATGCCTATTCGTTGAGAATTCCCGTGGAAAGTTTGTCCAAAGGTGTACTTCCAAGGTTTGAGATGAAGGCAAAACGATGGATACGCCCCGATAAAGAATCAAAGCATTAACATCTATAAATGAGCAATTTTTTAGAAATTAAAAATTTAACGAAGGCATATTCCGCTCCTCAGGGTGGATCTTCCAGTCTGGTGTTTTCCGATCTTAACTTGTTGGTAGAGGCAGGAAAATCTTTGGCCATTGTTGGGCCATCCGGATCGGGTAAAAGTACTTTGCTCAACCTGATTGGCGGGTTAGACAGTCCTACGGGTGGCGAGGTGTTAATAGATGGTAAAAATGTTCACCAACAGTCTCCTGAGGAGGCGGCTCGTTTTCGTAACCTTACGCTAGGGTTTATTTTCCAATCTCACCACTTACTTCCCGCACTTTCCGCATTGGAAAACGTTATGATTCCTGCTTTAGCAGGTCATGGGGTTGCAAGTGGACAGGTATTACAAACTCGGGCATTGGAACTTCTTCATGAGGTTGGTCTGTCTGAGCGGTCAAATCATTTACCAGGTCAATTATCGGGAGGGGAGAGACAACGAGTGGCAGTAGCCCGTGCCCTGATCAATGAACCGAGGCTTCTATTGGCGGATGAGCCAACCGGTGCCCTTGATCAGGCAAAAGCTGAAAGCTTGATGGAGTTGTTGGTTCGTCTGAATCGGGAAAAAGAAACTACCTTGGTTGTAGTGACCCATGCCATCTCTCTGGCCAATCAAATGGAAGAGGTTTGGGCCTTTGATGGCGGAGATTTAAAAAAGGTGGATTCATGAGGATCTGGCGAATTGTTTTCGCCAATTTAAAATATTCCAAGCGACAACACTTGGGGACCTCTTTGGGGGCGGCCCTTGCCTCCATGATCCTTGTTGGTGCCTTGACAGTGGGAGATTCAGTTCGGGCCACCTTGTCTTACCAGGCGCTCGAACGTATTGGAAAAATTACTCACCTTTTTATATCTGAGGATGGGTATTTTCATGCCGATTTGGCCAATCGTATGCAGGTCGGTTGGAAAGGTAATGAGTCTGCCCAATTTGCTCCAGTCTTGATGACTCAGGGAACCCTGGCATCTCCGGATGGTAAGGTTCGGGCAAGTGGAGTTCAGGTCTTGGGTATAGATGATCGTTTTTTTGATTTTGCGAAGGACCCCAGCCAAGCACCTGATCTGGAGCAGCATAACTTTTGGGTTAGTCCGGATCTTGCCCATGAGTTAGGAGTAAAAGCTGGTACTCGAATGATTTTAAGGGTTGAAGAGCCAAGTCTTTTTTCGCGGGACGCTCCCTTGTCTGGGGAACGAGATGCCCGTTTTGTTTCCTGGAACCGTCCATTTGGCGGAGTATTAAATTCTTCGCAATTGGGCAAATTTTCTTTGCGGGCAAGTATGGAACCGGTTCGTACCCTATTTGCACCTCTTTCCCTTTTACAGGAGGACATGTTTGTAAACTTTGATCCGGTTGAAGAACGAACGGATTTTGCCAACCTCCTCCTTGTCTTAACCAATGAACCCCAAAATATTTTGGAAGAAAACATGGAGCGTGCATGGACCTTATCGGATGCGGGCCTGGAAATTAAAAAATTAAAGTCCAATGATACCTGGAGCCTGCGCACACGTAGCGTTTTTCTGTCAGATTCTATCGTTGAAAGGGCCGAGGAAATTAACCCAGATTTGCAGGGTGAATTTACCTATTTAGTTAATGCTATCCGTAAACCTCTAAGAGGGCAGGACCTGAACACATCTATGATTCCATACTCCATGGTCTGTGGAGTGGATTCAGGGGTGGAGGGTTTGTTTTCCGCCCACTGGAAGGATGATCAAATTGCTTTAAATCAGTGGGCGGCAAATGATTTAAACCTAAGCCTTGGAGATCAGGTGAGCCTGGAGTATTACACCGTCGGAGAACGCCGAGAATTATTGCAAGGCACACATTCATTTGAGGTTGGAAAAATATTGCCGATGCCTAAAAAAATTGATTCTGGGCAAGAGAGCGATTGGACTCCCAGGTTCCCGGGCTTAAGTGATGCAGAAAATTGCGGAGAATGGGATACGGGTATTCCGATTAAGTATAAGATTAGGCCAAAAGATGAGAAATACTGGGATGATTTTCGTGGGACTCCCAAAGCATTTGTATCTCTTTTGGCAGCTCAGGAAATGTGGGGGAATCGTTGGGGGAACCATACTGGCCTTCGGGCATTCGGAAAGAGATCAGCCCAGAGATTGCAGACTGATTTGCAAGAAAAGTTAAGGTCGTCAGATTCAGGCTTACGCATTATTCAATTGAAAAATGATGCGAAAAATGCGGTATCCGGCCCGGTTGATTTTAGCCAGCTCTTTCTTGCTTTTGGATTTTTTGTGATCCTGGCTGGCGTATCTTTAAGTGCGATGCTCTTTGGTTTTTCTATGGAGCAAAGAAACCGGCAGGTCGGCCTATTTTTTGCACTAGGTTATAGTCCTATGCGGGTAAAAGTACTGACTTGGGCCGAAGCGGGTGTTGTATGTTTGCTTGGCTCCCTGATGGGTTTAGGTTGGGCATGGTTTTTTGGAAAAGGAATCTTGGCGATGCTGGGAGGGTCATGGGGCGGTGCGGTTTCCAACCTTCAAATCATTTACGCTCCAACGGCACAATCGATTGGAATTGGGGCTCTTGGTAGTTTTTGCATGGGTTTGTTCACCTTGGCCTGGGTCAGTCGAAAACAATCCAGGCAAGCACCCGTGGCATTGTTAAATGGAGGAGAGTTTATCGTACCCTGTGCTGGTTCTGAAATTAAAAAACCGGATTGGGGAAAATGGTTTTTAGTCGCGATATGGACGACTGCAATTTTGCTTTCCATATTTGGTTGGCTTAATCAATTGCCTGTGGGTCCAACTTTTTTTGGAGTTGGTGCCTTGGTCCTCACGGCTGGGTTGGGCGGATTTTTTAGGTTCCACAAAAAAACCAAACATAATGTGGGCGAACCTAAATTTCTGCTACAATTGGATCGCAGGATTGGTAGGAAGTTAATCGTAGTCGGCATTCTTGCTGTTGGTTCCTTTTTGGTAATTGGGGCAGGGGCATTTCGACAAAAAGCAGCTGAGGACAGCTCTAAGCTAGACTCAGGCACGGGTGGATTTTCGTATATTTTAAAGACCACCCTTCCTTTGTATGATGATTTACTCGGGACCGAAGCAGAAGCCTTGTTCGACCTAGACCCGGATATTATGGGCGGAGTCTCTTTGGTTTCCATACGGGCACAGGATGGGGATGATGCGAGTTGTTTAAACTTGAACCAAGCCCAGATTCCACCGCTCTATGGAGTTCCACTGGAACAGATGAAGGGACGCTTTGAATTTGTGGAAGGAAACTGGTCTGTATTGAGCAAGCCAATCGCAGACGGTGTCTACCCTGCTTTGGTTGATCAAAATACTTTAATGTGGGCGTTGAAGAAGAAAGTTGGTGACCAGATTCCATATACCAATGGAAAAGGTAAAACTTTTAAAGTCCAGATTGAAGCTGTGGTTAAGGGCAGCTTTCTTCAGGGCGGCTTGTATTTTGCTGAAGAGCATTGGATTAAGCATTTCCCGGGAAGGGGAGGCTACCAAAATTTTTGGATAGATGTGAAAAACAATCGGCCACAGATTGTTTTGAATCATTTAAAAGATAGGCTTTTCAACTACGGTCCTGAAACGCAATCGATCCAAGAGAGATTAAACAGGTTAAAGGCTGTGGAGAATACTTACCTCTCAATTTTTCAATTCCTTGGTGGCCTCGGGGTAATTCTTGGCACAGTCGGTTTGTTAGTTGTAATTATGAGAAATTTGTGGGAGCGAAGGGAAGAGTATTCAATCTTGAGTGCGGTCGGATATTCTGTCGTACACTTGAGAGAATTAGCTTGGAAGGAAAACCTAAGCTTGGTCATATGGGGCCTATCGATTGGGTGTGGTGCTGGATTGTTTGGGGTCTTACCTGCTACGTGGAGTGGTTCAGGTAATTTTTCATTAGGAGGCGTACTCGTTTTTGGCATTACTTTACTTTTTTTGTCGGCTTTTTTTGTATCTTTAGCCATTCGAATAGGATTAAAAGAGGGTAGTATAAAATTATTAAGTCGTGAATAAGAGTTTTAATAACCTATTTGTTTGCCTTTTGCTGATTTGTTTTGGTGGGGATGTCCAAGCTGCTTCAAACTGGAAAGTCGCTTACGAACAAAATTTTGAGAAGATTGAGGAGGGTAGGTTGCCCGACGATTTTTTTGTTTTGGATGGCCGTTTTTCAGTTCAACAACGTAATGCTCGAAAATGCCTAATTTTGCCTGGAAATCCGGTCGGAGAGTTTGGTTTTTTATTTGGGCCACGATTTGGATTAGAAACCATGGAGTTGTCCTTTTCCTGCCTTGGAGGGTTTAGGAGTAGAAGGCACAGTGCGTTCTCGGGTGCAATTGGAGGAATAAGGGGGCTACACTACAGGATAAATCCCAGTTCTAGGAAGGGGATTTTATCTTATTTGGATGATTGGAAACATGATGATCATATCACTTGGGAATCTAAGGAATGGATGCGAGTATGTATTAAGATTGTCCCTCAACCAGTAAAGCAGGGAATGTTGATTAGTTTAAAAACTCACCTTGAGTCCGAGTCTATGGGCCCGAAAGAGGGCTTTACTACATTTTTAAAAGGAACCCTATCGGGCAAGTGTGCATTGTGGGGTTACTCTTATGCAGAAAAAGAAATGCGTTGGGATGACATCTTAATTCTTACCCGCTAATCCTGATGAAGTAGCTATAAATTTGTTTTTAAAGATTCACTTGCCATTTTAACGATCTTTTAGAACCATTTGTTCTTTTTATTTTTGCCCATGCATTCTCTTTGCAAAACCCTATTTTTTACCAGTGGATCTGTTGGTCTTTTGTTAATGGTGTTTATTTGGTCAGCCTTACATTACGGCCTATTTCCTTTGAATCACTTAATCGAGGCTTTATTGCAGCAGAAGTTTGCTGGATATACATTGCCTGAGTATTTCTTTATGCCTGAACAAATAAGTGCCGGTGAAAGGATCCATTACCTGAAAATTATTCTGACCATTCTGGTTTCTGCTGGGTCCACATATCTAATCCTTTTGAGTTATTTACCCAAAGTTTCTTTACAAATTAGATCTTTGAGCTTTGCAATTTCTATTCATTTACTCGCTTTTCTTGGCCTTTTTTGGTTTCGCTTGATTGAAGGTAACGAGGTAATCGACAAACAGGAAAGGTTGGCC
>JABBBW010000050.1 GCA_018607205.1 Opitutales bacterium
AATTTATATTTTTACGATTATCAAACCGAGAGCTTTCGGTAGGTCATAGGTTTTCCCATTGAGGCGAAAGCGATGAGTCAGTCGTAATATTATTCGATTTCTAACTCCTGCAGGCTAATTTCCTCAGCATCTTTCCAAAGATGTTCCAAGGCGTAGTTTTCCCTTTGTTCTCGAGAAAATAAATGAATCACGAAATCAATCGCGTCTAAAATAAGCCAACCACCTGGCTTGAACCGTTCGCGTGACAAGGTTTCCACAGAGTTTTCCTTAAGGGTTTTTTCGAGGTTGTTACGAAGTGCTTTCAAGTGTGGATCGGAGGTGCCGGTAGCAATAACAAAACAATCGGTTAAGGGAGATTTGTCCCCAAAATATAGAAGTTTTAAATCTTCAGCTTTTTTATCGAGCAACGAATTGCAGGAAAGTTTTAAGTTCTGAATTAGTTCGGCCTTGGATGCTGGAACAACTGGAGTCATGAATAATTATTAGGTAGGGGGAATAGGTTGTGTTCCGTTAGGTAAGAACAGACGGCAGGAGGCAATTTATCGAGCGGCAGGGTGCCCGATCGAAGAGTTTTTCGAATCGTAGTGGATGAAAGGTCGATCAATGGATTTTCCATGTAAGTCATACGGACTGCAGGTAGAGGAGGTTCGGGTAGCTGTTGTGATCCTCTGGCGAAAACCAAGAAATGTACCATATCGATAAGTTCTTCGATACCTTTCCACTTCGATAATTGGTTGAACTGGTCGGCACCGACAATGACGAACAGATCGTAGCTAGTATATTGTTCGGACAACTCCTTGACCGTGTCCAGGGTGTATCGCAGTTTGCGGTGCTCGATTTCAATTGGGCAGGCCTCAAAGCGAGCATTCTCATGGCACACAGTTTGAACCATAGCGAAGCGATCCGAGGCAGGGAAGAGAGGAGTTTCAGCTCGTAAGGGAGCCTGGTAAGCCGGGCAAAGCAGGAGTTTGTCCAAATTCCCTTTTTGCACCGCAAGTTGTGCAAGTTTAAGATGTCCGAGGTGAAGCGGGTCAAAGGTTCCTCCAAATAAGCCAAGTCTAGGACGACGGGGATTGTTGGCATTGTCCATGAATTTCTCAAAGGGATCGCCCGGCAGATTTTTCGAATAAGGTAAACATTCTTCCTTTCCGGAAATAAGTGACTTGTCCAGAAGAGGAAACGACCAGGGCAATAGAATTGGTTGCATTGGTAATGGCTGCAGCGGCTGCGTGCCGTGTACCCAAGCCTCCTGGCAGTACGATACGATTGGCTTTTGCCTGTATTAAACTGCCTGCCGTTTCTACCACTCCATTTCCACGAACAATAAAGGCACCATCAATTAATGAAAGTTCCTTGATCGTTTCGTCCATAAAGGGGTTGAGGATATTTCGATCCTCATCTTCGTAGCCGTGGAAAGGGTTAAGGATGAGTTGCTTGGAACGTTTGTTAACTTCTTCATGATCACCGAGGATGAACATTGCACCAATTGATTTTCCCTCACGTCCAGTTACAGCAAGATCGGTGGCAATCGCGGTAAGTCGCTCGAGAGCTTCCGCGGAAACGCCGGCAGGTAACATGTCTTCTTCATGTCCGATTACCGATTCAAATTCTTCGTCCACATCCACTACTAAGATGGTGTCAAGCTGTCCGCTTTGCGGAATGCCCCCGACACAACATACCCGGTCTTTAAATCCGAAAATTTCTCGGGTTAAGCCAAGGAGGATGGCCGCCCGTAATTGAGATAATCGTGAATTGGACAGTGCTCTTACCGCAAGTGCGGCATGGGCACGGTGATGGGCCAGTTCATGGTCCGATACTCCTTCGCCGGCAAGCACCACGCGAAACCCTGGGAAGGTCATGCGTGGAGCCAAGGAGGCAGGGAAAACATCAGTAAAAACCAAAATGGTTGAGCAATCTGCCGCCTTGGCAATCTTACCCGCTTCATCTGTAAGTAATTTATTAAATTTTGTTCGCCTGCGGGCTGGCCTTTCATCGGTTCCGGCAAAAGCATGTTTTACTACATTCTTGAAGTCCGAGAGATCGCGGGCCATCCACAAGTGATCCATGATCGACTTGTCTTGAAAGGTTCGTGCAAGGGTAGCTAAAAAGGAAAGGTAATTTTTTGCATTCTCACTGGCCAACAACAGAAAAACATAGCGGATCTCGTCGTAACTGCTCTGGCCATCGAATGAAAGACCGGCAGGGCAGCGTCCAATAGCTAGTGCGAATGGGCGCTTCATTTTCACACGGGCATGGGGCAGGGCAACTCCTTCTCCCAGGTAGCTGGTGATTGCCTGTTCGCGGGAAATTAATTCGTCCAATACTTTTTTGCGTGAACGGGGAGAAGGCAGCAGGTTTTTAAAAGTGCCAAGCAACTCCGAATATGCAGCACGAAGATCTTGACTGTTTAGATCAACTACACGGGTTGCAGAAATGTAACGATCTACGCGCACGGCGGGGAGAAATAGGAAAGGTGGAGGGAGTTAAGTCTCCCAACGAGCAATATCAAAAGAAAATCTATTTTTCCCACTCCAAGGCTCCGCTCTTTAGTTCGTAGATTAAGCCGGCTGCGAGCACAAAGGTGAAAAAAAGCATCGGTCCAAGTACGGAAACTCCGGCAAAAGAAAGTTCTCGATGGGTCAGCACCCATGGGATGAGGAATACCACATCAATATCAAAAAGAATGAAAAGCATCGCAGTCACATAAAACTTAACTGAGTAGCGGTTGGTTCCACTAACTTCAGATGACATTCCACACTCATAAGGAGAATCTTTGATTTTACCACGGGTAGCTCGCTGTCCAAAGATATGACTGGCTACTAATATTCCAACACCCATTCCAATCGCTAAAACGATTTGTATAAAAATGGGTAAAAAGTCAGACAAAATCATCTCTTTTTGATGATGATTAAGTGCTAAAGAGGCAAGAAGAAATCAACCCAATATCCTAGTTGAGCACTTGTTCTCGGTGCTTGCAAAAACTAAGCAGTCGCTCTTAGAGTTTATTCTATGACAGATACCTTGAAATTACAGAGAAATAAAATGTCCAAGTATCGCCGTGCACGCGGATTTACCTTAGTGGAGATTTTAATCGTTCTTGCCTTGATTGGAATCGTTGCTGGCTTGGCAATGTCAAACCTTGGTGAGATATTTGGAGGAGGTAAAGTAAAGGCCGCTCAAACCTGGGTAAATAGTACTGGGGAAGCTTATGTGAACAGTTATTTAGCGATGGTGGGTGATTACCCTAAGAGCTTGTCCGAACTGCGTACACCCCCTAATGGCGTTCCTCCTTTTGTTAAACGGGCCTCTGATTTGCAAGACCCTTGGGGGAAGGATTATGTTTATCAGTATCCAGGTTCGAGAAATACGGGAAGTTTTGATTTGTCGACTACGGCTCCCGATGGAACAGTTTTAGGAAATTGGGACTCCACGACTGGCAATTAATTTGATCAAAAGGTCAGGTTCCTTTCGCTTTAGAGGGTTTACCCTTGTTGAAGTATTACTGGTACTCGCACTAGTCGGGGTTCTGGCGGGTTTAGTTGCAGGTAATGTTGGAGCCTTTATTGCGGGGGCGAAATTTGAACCGCCCGACCGTGTACTCAAAAAAGCAATTCTAGATGCGATATATTTTTCATCGGAAACGAAAGACCCGGCTTACTTGTTTTACCTAGATGAAAATGCTTCTTTTGCAGTGAAAGATGCAAATGGTGTGGAACTAAGTCTGCACAAAGTTTATCAAGGTGAATGGAATGAGGACTATGAATTACCAGAGGTTCAATTCTATGCGATAGGACCAGAGTCGGGCCCAGATGGCGGGTCAACAGTCTATGATGAAGAGCAATTAAGTTTAAATAGGGTTCCTTTCCATTTCGGAAGTAGTGTGCCTTTTATGAGCGAGATTCGTTTTCGTGAAGAGAATCTGTTTTTATATTTCGATCCGTTTTCCGGTTTTGTTTTAAAACAAAAGGAGTAAATTCTTAACTATATCATAAGGATGAAAACTTGTCGTGGTTTCATGTTAATGGAGGTGTTAATTGCTTTGGCTCTATTTGGTCTTTCTGCGGTTTTTTTGGTCGATGGGGCTTTTGTTGCCTCCCGGGTCGCTAGGGATATGAAGGATACTCGGGAACTAGAACAAGATCTCATTTGGGTAAGGAGTGAGGTTTTAAAAGAGAGTGATTATGAAAAAATTTCCGAGGGTGGTGAGATTAACGCTCTTTCCATGGGAGGGGTTGCCTGGGAAGCCGATGTGGAAATGACAGAAGTTCTGGATCTTTACAGAGTGATCCTTCGTTTGGAGTATGACGGAAATGAAGACTATGGAATTGAATCGGGGGTTCGCGAATCTTCGATGTATCTGTTCCGTCCCACCTGGGGGAGTCACCGCGACTTTTCTTCTGACAGGACACGGCTCCTCGATGATCGGCGTAGGAAAATGCAAGAGTATCAAGACGAAAGAAAGCGGATGAGCAGATGAGGAGAAACCACGGATTCTCCTTAATCGAAGTCTTGCTCGCCCTTGCCGTGGGGGGGATAGTTTTAATGGCAGCCAGTTCTTTATTGGTCACAATTTCTCAAGCGTGGGCAAATCGGCCTGCCACGCGCGATGCCTTCGATGCCCATGTAAATGGAGTCGCCCATTTCTTAACTGCTATGTTAGAGGAGGCTACGAACCCGAAGGACGGTTCCAAGGGAACTGAAGTGATTGAATTGGATAGGCCAGTGGGTTTTTCTGATCGAGAAGATCCTTTAATTAAGTTCTATCTCCGGGAAGCTCCGCCTCTTTTTTATTGGCCCCACGGATTGGCCAATCGGGTGCATACCTACTTTCAGTTTGAGGAAGGAGAAGGTTTTTACCTGCTATGGTATTCAGAGCTTCAGGAGCTGGAGAAATCAGAGAGCGGTGAGTTAAAGCTTGAGGATGAGGACGAATTATTCCGAACTCGTATAAGCCCCTACCTTGATAAGGTTTATTATTGTTACTATGGCAATGAGGATGATTCAGAAGATGATCAACCGGAATGGCAGATTGAATCAAGCTTGGAAGAGAATGTAGAGAGCGGAAAGTTTAGAATTCCAGATTTTATTAAAATTGTTTTTAGCTGGGAGGAAGAGGAACTTGAAAGAACTATCACCCTAGCAATCAAAAAACAGTCCCCCAGTGGCATAGAAGAGGAGCCAAAATAAGAGGGGTGAAATTAGTAAAAAAAAGAGGGTCTATCCTTGTTTTCGTGCTCGGGTTAGTCGTGCTTTTGGGGACCTTGTGTTTACGCTTAATGGAAGAGACGGTTCAGGAACTTCGCCATGTCAGCCAATTTCATAAAAGAGACGATCTACGATTACATGCTTATTCATTATTGGATATAACCGTTGGAGTATTAAACGAATTTCGAACCCTTGATAACAAGTCTCTTAAGTCAGGCGGAGGGTGGGGAGACCCTTTGGGTTGGAGCGAATTATCGCCCCCTGACCCAAGGGTGCGCTGGTCGGTCAGCCTAGAAGGTGAATCCGGGAAAGCACCGCTCTTTTCAACCAAGCCGAAAGCATTAAAGGAGATTTTTTCCATCATGTACAACGGAGGAGGTGGATTGGTAAATGAGGACGATGGGCAGCCCTTTTATGACGCTTGGATGGATTGGCAGGATTCAGATGAAAATCAAAGGGATGACGGTGCAGAAGACGATTTTTATGAAGACCAAGACCCGCCCTATTTTACTCCTGGAGAAAATATTCGAAGTTTTGAAGAATTTCGTATGATCAAGGGTTTCGCGTATGATCCAAATGATCGAAAAAATAGCGGTCTTTTTTTTGATAGATTTGGAAATGAGACGATTAACATGAAAAACTTTCGGGATTCCTTCTCTTTTTATCATGAAGGAAGTGTAAATATATTCACTGCCTCTGATTTTCTGCTCAAATATATTTGTGGAGATGACGAAGGTTTGTATGAGGATATTAAAAGTGGAGAGTTAACTCCCGAGTCAAGCCGGGAAAGCTTTGATTCACCCATTCCAATTTCCTGGGGAAATTCCCAAACCTTCCGGGTTAATATTTTGGTATGGAAAGGGAAGGCTCGTTTCCAACTGCATGCCGTTTTAAGTGATAATCAAACAAGCACTGCAAAACCTAAAAATTCCAAACAATCAAAACGAAGTGCTCAAAACGCAAAATTGAAGTATCCTCTGAGAATACTTCGTTTGCGTGAAAATGAGAATTTGATCGACTAGGCACATGCTCAAATTTACTTTAAACATTTGATGTCGGACGAGCAAGATAGCACTCCTGAGCTTCCTGCGGGAGAACTGCGCGAAATCACCCTCCGAATTCCGGGAGAGTGCTTTTTTTGCGAATCTATTGATTTAACAGAATCTCTTAGCTCTGAATCTGAAGGTAAAGAATCGACCCAGATTTCAAAATGGGACGGTTATTTATGTGAGCTTTTAAATAAACCTGAGTTTTCTCCATATCCGGAGGTACAACTAGCCTGGGGCTATCATCTTTGTGAGAATTCAAATAAAGCATTTGTATTTGCCACCCCTTTGGGAAGGTTGCGTCAAATGGGTTGGCAAAACTTAGAGCTCTTCCGAAGAGTCTTTCCTTCATTTATAAGTTTGTTAGGCAAAA
>JABBBW010000204.1 GCA_018607205.1 Opitutales bacterium
CCGAGCGGCGTTGGCTGAGTTTACTGGGGATGCGGAATGGTTTGATGTCCGCAAGGAAGGTAAAGAAACAAATATTCGAAGTGTGGAGGGAAACTTTAGCCTTCCCAGTTCTTTGAATTTTGGAGACCTGGCTGATCGCTCAGTCATGCTCAAACTAGGTCGAACTAAGGATGGTGGATACGCTGTAATTATTGGAGGAATTGTTAATTCTGAAGGAAAAATGGAAAGCCATGGTCGTTGGCTACCCTATCCAATTCTTGTTCCCATGATGGTTGGTACAGCAATGTCGATCGAGAAGGATTATTATTCTAGCGATACTGCATTTGAGATCGGCAGGCTTTCACAAAAGGCATTACAGGGTGATCATTCATCCAAGGAGCGAATTCGTTCCTTCTACTGGTCAGCTCACCAGATAGCCCGCAAAATGAACCTTATTCAAATGGCTGAACTTACTCAAAGTTGTCCTGATTTACAGGGCATTTTTGACCTTGCTGCCTTAATTCGTATGATGAATCGCCCGCTTTCTGCTTCCATTGGAAAAGTTAAAGAAGCGAGTCGTGAAGTAGGCTTTTTACCCATGGATAAAAGAGAGGAACGAAGGAATCAACTTCTTGAAATGATTGAGGAAAAGAAAGTGATTCAAGCCAAATTCGAGCATGACTTGCAAATTGTCTACACCTCGACCCTGCTTTCCGGCAATCCTTCGGGAATACTTAAGTTTGTTCGTAATTATCCAGTTTATCAAAAAGATGGTGATGAAGACGCAGTGGAACGAGCCCTTGATGATTTAAAGCTCGCAATGTCACACGGTAAGGGAGCACTTGATCATTTGCTTCTACGCAACAAGCCTATTCATCAAAGTGGGTTAGCCGTTCGTTTGGCCGAGCCCTTGTTTCCGTTTTTTGGGGGAGGATTATTAACGAATTTATCTCATAAACACCGAGATCTTTCTATCACCTTGAAAATCATCCTGTTGGTTGCATCTTTTTTCTGTTTTCTTCTTTTTATCTCTAAAACATTGCCAAAGCCTGGCTATCAGCGATCGAGCAGTCATTATGCTCTGCGCTGGACTCGCAGGTTTTGTGCTTCTGCCTTGTTTGCATTGCTCGGTGTTCTTGCCCTTGAGCCTACACTTTTGCAGACCCCGAGAGGGCAGGTATCCGTAGCCGGGTTTGATTTTGCGCTTGCGAATCTGCTCGCCTACGCCAATGAGGAATCTATGGCGGATCAAAACCTAACTATCGTCACCGCGATCATCGCAGGAGTGTTCCTGCTTATTCAAATTGTGATTTTCATGATTTGCATGTCTCGCGTATCGCAAATCAAAAACGAGGAGCTAAAGTCTGGATTAAAACTTGGACTGCTCGACAACGAGGAAAACTTGTTCGACCTTGGATTGTATATCGGTTTGGGAGGGACCGTGCTTTCTTTGATATTGCTCCTCATTTTAGATGTAAAGCAAGACGCGCTTATCGGTGCTTACACCTCTACCTTGTTTGGGATCCTTTTTGTTGCGGCTTTGAAAATTGTCATAATTCGACCATACCGCAACCATTTGCTGATCAAGCAAGCTGAAGAAAAAGGAGCATGAATCGCAGTCTGCTGCTCGTAGTTTGCGATTTTCTGCTCCTTAGCATTCTTGCTTTGGCACGCTTCGATGTGCCCAAGGATGCCGTAATTGCACAGGATGGGCAAAAAATTGTTTCTAAGGAAGTTGTTGAACGTATATCTGACGGCGAAAACTATGACGATGTTGTTGCGGAACTTGAGGCAACAAATGAGACATTGCTTGAAAATTTGAGCAGCGATAAGGATGACCTATTCGAACAAAAACTTAAATTGGAGGCGGAAATTGCCGAACGCCAAAAAATTCTTGAGCAAAAAGATCAGGAATTTGATTCCAAAGATGCGGTAATTCAAGGAAACGAACAAGCTCTTGATCTTGCAAAAAATGAAGCCGAAAAATTGGAGGCTCAACGCAAAGAAATCGAAAGCAAAAGAGAAGAACTTTTGCAAAGTAATGCAGCATCCAAAAAAGAACTCGAACTTTTGGCCAAAAATTTAGAGCAAGCTAAGAAAAAATCTGAAGAATTAGCTGAATTAAAATCAGAAAAAGAAAGAGAAGCTCAAGCTGCCCGATTGGAATTGGCTGCTTCAGTGGAAAGGGCAAAAGCACAAGAATTTGCTGCCTCCGAAGCAAGGGCAATGCTGATGGATGAAAAGAAACGTTCAGATGAACTACTTGCTTCTACTGCCAAAATTGATCAAAAAATTGATAGTTTGAATAAAGGATTGGACGGTGTAGGGCAGGACCTTAAGAATGTTGGGGAGGGGTTGGCCGGGGTAGGAGAGAAAATCTCTACCGTTTCTCAGGATGTTAGCTCGGTAAAAGCTGGTGTTTCTCAAGTCGAAAAAGATGTGCAGGAATCGGCAGCATCACAAAAAGAAAACTTCCGCAAACTTAACGAAAGGCAAACCCGCTCGGTTAACGAAATTTTTACCCGTTATGAACAAAATAAGGTCACATTGGAACTAACTTACACGCACAAGTTTGGTATCACCCAAAGCATTCGTGAAGATAAATTTTCCATGGATACTATTCTTATGGTGGATGGGAATTTTGTGTATGCCCTTGTTCATACAAAGGACAGTCCATTTCGTGTTGAGTTTAACCCGCGTCGTCTTGTATCCGTAACCGGTCAAATTTCGGGCTCCAAGTTGAAGGCCCCTCTGGAGGTCAAGGAAATCGCATTTATGGATGATCCTCGCATGATCATAGTTCCTCTTTATGCAAACCCTCAGGATTTAGTAAAATCTTCAGGTATCGAGCTTTTTCGGGCACCGCAGAATCCATTTTTGTTTGATGATGCCGTCGTCGTAGATGTAAAGGATAGTCGTTTTGGTCAGACTAAGTGCCTTCGTGACGAGAAAGATGGTCGTTATATCGAGGTGGACGAAAGGAGTTTTGCTTTTTTAACCGGTGCATTCAATCCTGGAAAGGGAGATCTCGTATTTTCTCAAAAGGCTGAGTTATTGGGGATTATGGTAAATGGAGATTACGCATTTCATGTTAAAAACTTGGGCGGTCGTATTGAAGGTGGTTCAAGAACTCTTTTAGGGGATTCTTTTGACGCTGATAAAACAAATACCTTACTTCGAGATTTAAAAAAGAAACTTTCTGGATTGAGCAAAAAGTTTAAGTATTAAATACGTGGTTCCTTTACTCCATGTGCCAAGTCATCTAGCTTGAACTGGATGTTTTTTTACCTTTTCACTAATTTGGTTCACCTATGAGTTTTTTGACATCTGCGATCAAGGATCGAGGGTTTGGAAAAGGTTTGATTGATTTGCCAAAGGATTATTCACCTTGGTCCGTTACCTTGGTGCTCATCCTTTTAGCCTACTTGCTTAGTTTTTGGGTCAGGTTGGAGTGGATCGATTACGCTCAGGCAAATTACACAAACGAACAGGGTGAATCCGTTTTCCTTCGTCCCAATATGGTAAAGGAAGGAGTAGCCCTGCCCAATACCCACGACAGTTTTTACTTTGGTAGCATTGTTCAAAAAGCAGCACTGGGCATGCACCAAGAAAACAGTCTCCTCCCTGGTGTATATCAAAATGGGATGATTACGGCACTTCCATATTGGTTAATCAGTCTTTTTCCCGATCTTTCGATCGAGCACCTGCTTTTGTGGTTACCTGTTTATGTGGCTGGGCTGGTTTGCATCCCAATCGTACTAATTGGTAGGTTGTACGGGTGTTCCTTTTGGGGTTTTGCGGCTGCTTGCTTGGCTGGAATTACTCACAGCTATTATAACCGCACTCTTGCGGGGTACTATGATACTGATATCTTTGCAATTACTTCTCCTGCTTTCTCCGTTTACTTCCTCTTGGCGGCATCTCGGAATTTATCGCTTAGATATTTGCTGGCAGCTGTGATTTCTTTGCTCTTAGGTAGGTTTTTTTATGGTTCAATCCAAGCGGTTACCTGTTCACTGTGCATAGGTTTTATGTCCTATCGCATTGGCCTCTCTGTCTTCGATACTTGGCTTGATCGAAAGAGCAGGGTGGGGGGGAAGAAAATATTTGATGGATTGACCACCCCTTTCACTCTTTCGACTATTTTACTAATGTCTTGGGTCTTATTTACCGAAGACTGGTCCTATGGGGGAAGCATTGAACAAAATCCAGAAATGTTTTTTTTGGGATTATCCTTACCAGTTATTTTGCTTATTGCCTCTTTTTCTTCTTTAAAATCAAAAATCCTCAAAATTTATTCATGGCCATCCGTCTCCAAAGCAATGCCCCTTACAGTAACTATTTTCCTCTTAATTGTGGGGGTTGGGGTTTTTCCTTTTATTAATATTGGTCCTTTTTCGGGCACTTGGTCCAAAATTACTGGTAAATTACAAAGCTACTCGATTGTTGGGCAAACGGGTGCGACCATGATGGCCGATTCCGATTCCCTCAAGTTTTTGGATGTCAAAACGACTATTCGGGAAGCTAGTAAAATCCCTTTCGAGGTGGTACGAAATCGTATCCTTGCAGATACCCCTACCTGTTCATGTCCTCGATGTATGCCCGGGGGGCTTAAAAATGCTAGTTTTGTTATACCTGCATCGATTCTTGGTTTGATCGGGCTTGGACTGCTTATTTTACGCTACTGGGAATTTTGTATTACCCTGCCTTTTCTAGCCATTGCATACAATTGTTTTAAAGGGGCGGTAGGATTGAGGTTTACTGTGCATGTTGGCAACTACGCGGCTATTGGACTAACCTTTTTATTGATCGTTCTAACCTGGGGTGCCGCAAGACTAATTTTAAAAGAAAGGATGAAAAGCGATGTGTTCAAGAAAAGGTCAGGGTGGGTTAGTTTGGGGCTTGTTGCTCTTTTGGTAGCCTTGTTTGCCACCCCCAATTTACAACATGCAGCCAATTATCACTCCCATGTGGTTTATCCGATTAAGACGATGGAGGTTTTAGAGGAGTTAAACCATGCATCGGATCCTGATGACTTCGTGGTTACTTGGTGGGATTATGGGTCTGGATGTTGGTATTATGGAAATACAAGAACTTTCACTTCACCGGCTCATCAAACCATCGATAATTTTTTAAGTTCGGAAATCTTGCGGTCCAAATCTCCCGTTCAAGCTTATAACTTGGCGAGATTGAAAACAGAAACTTTTATCCGTCTACAAAAACAACATGAAATAAAGGGGGGAAGTAATTACTCCACCGCAGTTCAGGCAATATTTCGTGACGGTTCCCCCGAACAACTTTTCTACCAAGGTTTTTTGGCTGATGCCTCTAAACCCGGTTTTTCCCTTCCTCCGAAAACCCAGGAAACCTTTCTTTTCCTGCCTTACGAAATCTTGAGGATTTTTCCTACCATTCTTAGCTTTAGTTCACGTAACCTCTATTTTCCTGGTAATGCAGGAAGTAACGCTTCCAACCTTAGTGAGCCTCCTATGACGATTCTTCGAGGAGGCAGAAGGGAAGGGTCATCCTATGCCTTTAACGGCGGTTATCGATTAAACCGGCGTGGAGATTTGCTAATCGAAGGAACTCAGAATGGAATGATTTCTTACGGACAAGCTTTTGAAATCGACCCTCTTGGCGGACCGGCACGAATGGTTGACTCTGTTTCTGTAGACGGTCTTACAGTTGGATTGAAAAATGACCCTGCTGTGGGCCGGCGTTTGATTCATATTCCTCATCTGAACGAATTGATTATCATGTCTGCGGATACTTTTCGTTCTTCTTTTGCCCGTCGTTATCTGCTTTCACGATTCAATGAAGATGTTTACACCCATCCATTGTTTGAAAAGGGAGCAGATCCTAGGAAGCAACCCTTTTTCACACAGGCTGACTGGGTAACAAGCCAGGGTTCCAAAATTATTCTCAACATGAGAGGTGGCTACAAAATCGAAGCAGATTTATCTCAAAACCTTGCAACATTACCAAACTCGCCCACTCCAATCCCTTTTTCTTTTCATCGCAAGCTTCACGATCCCAAGACAGCTAAACTCATGGATGTACCCTCCATAGAAAAAAAGGGTGCTCGATTTCATCTTATCCAAACTAGTCTACCTTATTTTAGTGGAGACAGAAACTTCAAGGTAACTGAAAGTAGTAAAGAAATAACTGAAATAGCTACGATTCACCGATTGCCTCCTTCTGCCCTTTCATCCTATAATAGAATCGATGAAAGCACTACCCTTGATGCTGGGGATGATCTTGTAATTCCCGGTCTTGGCTACCAACTTGGCCAAGCTTGGTTTTTTATGGACGATGAAGCTTTTCAGAGTGTTTTAGTTCAGGGCTATTTCATGGAAAACTTGGACAATCAATATTTTGAAAAAGTATTTTCGAACGCCTGGGGAAAAGTGTATAAATTTACCAAAAGGTAACTTTTATGTATCAATAAAACTTGTTAAGCTAATTACTTGCGTAATAAGCAACCTAAGTTTTAAACTTTAACTATGAGAAACCTACCCTTTCCTCTCTTTCTAACATTCTTGTCTTTGTTTTCTTGTCTTTCCTTACATGCGATCGACTCCAAGGGTGCGATCATCATTGCCAGCATGGAAGGGCAGATTACCG
>JABBBW010000090.1 GCA_018607205.1 Opitutales bacterium
GGGCAAAACCGCGTTTGCCTGTGAGAAAGAAATTTAAAAAATCCAAAGTTACATCTCCGGATGGACCTGGTTTCCTATTGAGTATTTCTTTCGCTATTTTTTTTAAGTTTCCATTTTGCATGAGCTCACGAAAACAATTTTTGATTTCAGAAACTGCGGATGGGGGAATTTTCCGACGTTTCATTCCAATAAGATTGAGCCCGGAAATTAAATTTCTACCGGAAACCAAAACCTGGGGGGGGATGTCCAACGATATTTCTGACAAACCACCAATCATAGCACCCTGTCCGATTCGTACAAATTGGTGAACCGCTGCCCCACCACCCAGAAAAACATCCCTAGCCACGCTTACATGGCCACCAAGGAGTGCCCCATTTGCAAGTACCACCCTTTCACCAAGTGAGCAATCATGAGCAACATGAGAATAACCCATAAGAAAGCAGTTCTTCCCCACCCTAGTCTCACCACCTTTTTCAATGGAGCGGTGAATAGTAACTCCTTCCCCCAAGCGAACGTCATCTTCTAAAACTACGCTTGATGAAATGGAACGATCAAAGCCCAAGTGCTGAGGATCCCCACCGACCACAGCAAAGTGCCCAACCTCGACGCCCTGCCCAAGTACTGCGTATTTTTTGATCACGGCATGCGAGTGGATATGGCAACCATCTTCAACCTTGGCACCATTTTCAATAATAGCATAGGCATCGACAGTTACCTGAGCACCAATACTGACGCCCTCTTCTATAATAGCAGTGGGATGGATTTGAGAATTCTTCACCTTTAAAACCTTACTTAAATTAATCTTCCTGAAAGATCTCTAATTGAGGATCTTTGGACAAGCCATAAGCCTTGACCAATCTAAGCAATTGTAGAATTTCCCTTCCCTCATACGACTTTGCAGGTTGGGACTGCCTGAGTAAATTTTCTAAAATTGAACGCAAGGTAAGCACACCATCAACTTCCAAGCCTTCAAACATTTGGTATAATTTTGTCAACCGTTCGGTACTAGATGGAAGAGCAGGAACGACAAGAATCCGCAGGGAATCACCAATTCCGGCATCGCTCCATTCTGACTTGGTCGAAAAACATTCCTTAATCCGAGCCCCATCTATTTCCTGCTTAAAATATTTAATTAATTGAGCATCACTCGAAAGAGATGCTGGAGAAAAACTGCTATTTCCCCAGCCCAATATGGCCACAGAGGCAAATCGTATCTTAGCCAAATCTGCGGAGTATAAACGGGTATTCAAGGCAAGGTCGTTGCTCGTTGCCCGCGGATTCATAACCGCCAAAACGGGCAATGGGTTCAAATTTTTTTTGGTGGTAGCCAGAGTTGCGATGGTTGCTTGACGCACCAAAAATCCATTACTCTCAAAGTATGCACCTATCAGATCCTGCTCGACCATCAGTTCAATTAATTAGGATGAACTGATTAATTTGCCCCCACTGACTTCCAAGCAGTTACAATCTGATCTTGGTTAGCATCGTCGCTACAAAAAGCTTCACCGACCTCACGCAATAATACAAAGCGCAGAACTCCCCGGTCCACTTTTTTATCTGACTCCAATGCCATGACTAGATCGTCTAGTTTTAAAGGTTCTTTTAATTTGACCGGCAAATTATAAACACCAAGTAGTTCCAATAAACTACTTTCTTTTAAACCTTCACCCCCATTGACCAGTTGAGAAAGTCGCAAGGCACAGACAAGTCCAATTGCCACGGCCTCCCCGTGTAAATAAGAACCATAGCCCGCAACTTTTTCTATAGCATGTGCAAAGGTATGGCCAAGGTTAAGTAAAGCTCTTCCGCCCTCCAAACCAGAAGTCTCGCGTTCGTCAGACTGCACGACCTTAGCTTTGATAGCACAACATCTTTCAATAAGTTCGCATAAATCAGAAGAGTTTGGAGAAAACGGGCTTTTTCGAACAAGCAAACTGTTAAACAATTGGCTGTCGCCAAGCATGCCATACTTAATTACCTCTCCCATTCCAGCAGAGAATTCTCGATTGGGCAGAGTTTTTAGAAGATCTAAATCAACCACGACAGAATCTGGTTGATGAAAAGAACCGACCAGGTTTTTACCTGAACTCAGGTTAATCCCGGTTTTTCCACCAACCGAACTATCTACCATGGCAAGAAGGGTTGTAGGAACTTGATGAAACGAAATACCCCTAAGAAAACTTGCCGCGGCAAAACCGGCTAGGTCGCCAACTACTCCTCCACCAATGGCTAAAAGAAATCCACTTCGATCAATTTTTGATTGAGCAAGAAAGTCCCAAGTTTTTGATAATTGTTCAATAGACTTACTCCCTTCTCCCGAAGGCACAACGAGATATGGAATTGAATGGAGGACATTTCTACAAAATTCTGGTTGGGCAGCTTTGAAATTTTCATCCACTAATGCCACTCCTTTTCGGCCCTCAGAAATATTCATCTGAATGAATTCACCAAGTTTTCCAGCCAAATTCCTACCAATATCAATGGGGTAACTCCTCGATCCTAAACTAACGGTTAAACTCTTTTCCATAGAATTCATCTTATTCAATCAATCTAGCTCTCAACACTTTCAACAAGCTCGGGAAGTAAGGAGTCCAAGTAGGCATCGATCGAGAAGGGTTGCAGGTCGTCTGGTTGTTCTCCAAGCCCGAGAAAATAAACTGGGATTTTTAATTCCCGATAGATTGAAACCAGGGCACCTCCCTTGGAAGTTCCATCCAATTTGGTAACCACTAAACCGGTGAGGCCAAATTTTTCGTGGAATAACTTCGCTTGAGAAAGTCCATTGGTACCGGTTGATCCGTCTACAACGAGCCAAGAATGATGCGGGCTCTCGGGGTCCCGGTTTTGAAGAACGCGCCTCAACTTGGCTAATTCTTCCATCAGGTGATCCTTAACATGCAGTCGACCCGCGGTATCGAGCAATAAATAATCTCGCCCTTTTGCCTGAGCCGATGAATAAGCGTCAAACGCCACAGCTGCGGCGTCACCCCCGTGGTGACCGGAAACGATTTCCAGGTCCAACCGATTAGCCCATGACTTTAACTGCTCAGTAGCCGCCGCACGAAAAGTATCACATGCACCCAAAGTCAGGCTTTTACCAGCCTCAGAAAAAAGATTACCCAACTTTGCACAGGTTGTGGTTTTGCCTGAACCATTCACTCCGATGAGGCAAATAACTTCTGGCTTACCTGCAGGAGTTTCATCAAGTTTGCCTTCAGAATTTGCCAAGGCCTTCCTCAGCACGGCTCGGGCTACTTTGCGGGCGTCATCCCCCCTGAATTCTTTATCTTTTTTGAATGTAGTTTGAATTTCTGATAATATTTCTTCGGTTGTGTCAGGACCAAAGTCGCATGCGTAAAAAGCTTCCTCCAAATCAAGAAAGTCGTCTTCCGAAAGTGAGCTTCTTCCGGACACTCGATCAAAGGCACCCTGTAGAAGAGCCGACCCTTTGCTTAATCCTTTTTTAAATTTTGAAAACAGTCCCATTTCTTAGAAGTAAAAGATTTCAATTTGCATAAATCAAGTGCGGGCAGGAAGCCTTCACTTTGGCTGAATTAATAAAGTACAGCAAGAAAAGTCGAGAACTTGGCGAGTGCAGCAATCCTGCTGAGTGTAGGATTGCACACAAAGCATAATCGTGCGGTCTGACAACTCCCAACTATCAGTAATAAAACCACCTGAATCATTCTGAGGAACATCCCAAAGGTGAGGAAAAGGGACTTGTTTATTGGGTTTCCCGTAAGCAGAGGTTACCCGCTTGCGCAAAATCTGCCATTGCGGACGAACGATTTCATCATAAAAAAAATCCTGCCAACCTGCCTCTCCTTGTATTAAACAAAGGCTAAGAGATTTGTCCTCGAATTTACAGGTTAATTCATAGGCGTGACCATCCCAACGGATGGGAGACTTGATCAAGTCGGATTGCAACTCTCGGTAACCCAAGAAATTGCGTGATTGTAATTTTTGCAGTACAATCTCCCGGCTGTCTCCTTGCTTAAGCCCGGCAAAAAAACCCGGCTCTACAAGCTTTGGAAAACCCGGAGATTCAGGAAACTCGTTTGGCCGTGCATTTGAAGATACAGAAATTGATAAAAGACCAACCAAAATTCCGTTTCTTAAATTACAAAGCATAATAAATTCTTTCCAACGCCAACATCGCATAGCAACTAACTAACACAGGATCCTTTTCCCACCACCGACCTGATTCGTTGACCCAGTATCCATCATTGCTTTGGGTGTCGAGTAAGGCGAGGGTAAGTTCCTTACGCCAATCCCGGCTTTTACCCGAGGAATCTTTAATCTGTTCTACACCAGCAAGAGACAGGGCCTTAGACATCGTGTGGTAATAATAAAAAAGACCCTGCTGTCCCATACCTGGGTTTTCAGCAATTTGATAATTTTTAGCCAACCATTCCCGCACCGCCAAGACCCTTGGATCAGAGGCATCCATTTCTGCGTAAATAAAACTGAGCAAGCCCGCATAACTCATGCTTCCATATGACCTCAGGGATACTGTGCCATTGGCATCCTCTCTTTCTCCTGCCATACTATTACCAGGAAAATAGACAAATCCTCCACGGTCTTCAGGGTGTTGACTCACCCATTCCTCATCATTTGTTTCCGGTAAGTTTTGACACTTGGAAACAAAATCAATCGCGGCCTGCCAATCTAATTTTGTAATATCTTCTTCTTTGGAGCCGATAGTCTTTTTAGCATAGTAAAGTGCCTCCAATGCTAAATGGGTGTTAGATAAGTCGGAATGCGCCCAAGTCGATCCATATCCCACCCCGCCATCAAAAACATTATCTCTCTTTCCTTTTTCATCAAAGTCTGATTGCTGATTCGCTAGGAACCTTCGAGCCGATTGGATAATCGATTTATCGATCGGGTCGTTCTGCTGAAGAAAAGCCATTAAACTAATCGAAGTATTGTAAGAGGCTAAACCTTTACCATAAATACCTCCATCTGATTGTACTTTTGTGCGTAAAAATTTAAAGCCTGAGGTAATTTGTTCACGGTATTTTTTGGTCTCCGTCACAGAAGGATGCCCAAGGGTCGCACGAAGCACCAAGGCTGTAAGAGCAGGATACTGAGAACTCCCCCAATAACCATCGGTGGCATTTTGTTCTCCATGTAACCAGTTCAACCCCTTATCCAATGACCTCTCAATTTCGAGCTTGAGTGAGGTGTTGGGCGATGCCTGAAGATGAAAGTTTAAACTTATCAAGGCCCAAATGCATGTTCCTTGAAGCAAGTATTTTAAAATTAGTGTCAGATTCATTGTATAAAACTAAAAAATTACTCCTTTTTTGGCAATTTCAAGCGGATTCGAACGGGGTGATCTTTGGGTGGCATACCAATTTGATGGGCTATCCAAACTTCATCCGAATTACTCTGCTTATCCATACTGTTAAGAACAGCTCTCGAATCATGGTAAACCGCAATAATTGAACCGTCCATTTCTGCTAGATACTGGCCCTCTATGGTGCTCGATCCTGAAAAAACAAAGGATTTACTAGCCAACTCGCGATTATCAATCTGATTGATGACCATCGAGCTAATAGGCTTTTCCTGGTAAGTGTTATTTTGTTCCCAGATTATCGATAGCTCAATTCTTCTCAGTTTTGCCCATTCACTGACATTACCGTCAAGAATCTTAAAGAATCTGTTTTCCGGCTTTTCCTTGAGGAGAAGGAAGCATGCATGTACAAAACGGGGCCTGACTTTGGTCCGAAACAAAGATTCATGAACTTTTCCGTTTTCATGAACCAATGCATATTCCACCAGACCACTTATTTGATTACAAATTCCAGGAAATAAAAACTCTCGATTATTTTGGTCAATTAAAATGTCCCCAAATTGATAACGCCCTGGTCCGATCTCGGAAATTTCCGGATACGGATGTACCTCCTCAGCATAACTTAAAAAAGGACCAAAGAGTGCCACCAAAACCAACAAGCCTGAAAACACTTTCGAGTAATAGGTTATCATAAAAGAACAATTTCAATTTGATTTCCTACCGAAGTCAATGGCATCAGGAGTTAGATTCTCAGATAATATTGAATAACCTGTGCATCATTTCCGCCTTCTGTGCTTGCTTGACCTTTATCGTTCTGTATCGATAAGTTTAAATTATTCTATTCACCCACCCTGTTAATAATAATGGACGAAGAAGCTGAGATCGAAGAAGAAGCCGATTATGGAGACGACTCCGAATTTTCCAGCGAGGAAGATTCAGGCCAAGTCACAGAAATTCCACCTACTGAGGGTGCCTTCGGGAAATATCTTCGCGAATACAGGTTATTGAACAGTCTTCTCTTATCACTCGGTATCATTGTTGGGATTATTGGTTTTATGCTCGCATGGACCATCGTTGTTCATGTCGGTGAGGAAGGGGATTCAGATTTTGGGGAAGCAGGCCCACCTGCAGCCCAGCAGCAGCAACAGGTACAAAAACAAATGCAGAAATTGATGCAGCGTCAAAAAAAGGCAACCCCCTCATCGAAGTCTGAATTTAAGACCACCACAGTGTCCGAAATTGCCCTGCCCGACTTCAACGA
>JABBBW010000170.1 GCA_018607205.1 Opitutales bacterium
CGGACTAGATAAGCGCTGAAAGCATCTAAGCGCCAAGCTATTCCCAAGATAAGATCTCCTTTGGTCTTCGGACCATGAAGGAACCTAGGAGACTACTAGGTCGATAGGTCGGATGTGTAAGCACAGTAATGTGTTGAGCTAACCGATACTAATGTTCCGAACCATTTGTTTCTTTACATTCGCCGTAGTATTTTTTCCGAGCGGCGCTTGTGTTCCCATTAACGTTAGACTAAAATTTTTCCGTTGTTCGCGGACTGTCGCGGCAACACTTACTTTATCTACATACCATTAGCTGTTTTATTGACAGTTCCTGGAATTCACTCTGGTGATCATAGATGAGGGGAAACACACGTTCCCATCTCGAACACGCTCGTTAAGCCCTCAATCGCTGATGGTAGTGCAGCCACGCTGCTGTGTGAGAGTAAGTTGTTGCCAGTCTTGCGACCCGCGTCTTCTTAATTGAAGACGCGGGTCTTTTTATTTTCACACTTTTATTACAAAAATCATTAATTCATCTACTATTTATGGGTAACCTAAAAAAGAAGCGTCGCTTGAAGATGAACAAGCACAAGCGTCGCAAACGTACGAAGTCCAATCGTCACAAAAAGAGAGATTGGTAATTGTACTAGAGTTTTTTTACTCTAACCCTTGTCTACGTCTCTTTTTCCATTAGATTGATCGTAGATGAACTTAAACTGTAATTTACTCAGCATTTCTAACGATTTGCCTTACGAAGTTCGTTCGTTTAGGTTTATTGAGTTCTTCGAAGCTCATTTATCCAGTTCTTTGTCTCTGCTTGACGATGACATTAAATCTTATGCACTACAATCAGCGTTAGCTGGAGGTAAAAGAATTCGTCCGTTATTAGTTTTCCATTTTGCTGGTCGAAGTGATGTTTTAGATGATTCGACGCTTAAGGCATCGGTTATATTAGAGATCGTCCATTTAGCTTCTTTGATACATGACGATATTCTCGACGGGGCTGAAATTCGTCGAAATCTTCCCTCCATGCATGAAGCAATCGGTTCACATGCTGCTGTTTTATTGGGGGATGCACTCTTTGGGTTCGCACTTGAACTTGCCTCGCAGTTTCCGACCACCCGCGTATGTTCCATTGTTTCAGAAGCAACACGCAAAACTTGTTCAGGTGAAATCAGGCAAACCTTCGCTAGAGGTCGCTCTGACTTAAGTTTAGATGAATACTTAAGTTTTATAAACGACAAAACTGGTGAGCTTTTTAGGGCCTCTTGTCAAATCGGTGCATATCTCTCTGGTGCAGATCAAGATACAATTGACCTTGCTGGAGAGTTTGGTCTTTCTCTTGGAATAAACTATCAGGTATTTGACGATTTGATCGACTCCTTTGAAGATCCCGATAATAGTGACAAATCTTTAGGTTCAGATTGGGAAACTGGTAAAATGACTTTACCCGTGATATTACTACGCAATGTTGCGACAGTTGATGAGGTTGAAGTTTTCGACCATTTAATTAGGTCGGGAAGAGATAACAAACCCGAAGAAAATATCCGCTCTCAAACTCTCCAACTCTTTGAGAAGTACGAAATTCTACCCAAGTGCATTCAATATTTTGAAGATAGTTTTTCTCGTACCCAGTCTTTAATCGATCAGTTCCCAAATATTCACTTGAGAGATGATTTAAATGCTTTTATTCAGAGTTTCACATTGAAATTCACCAAGTTAAGCAATTTAAAAACGAGCAATTTTCTTGCTCTATAACTCTAAATTATCCATTTTTGTAGGATGGATAATTCAATTGGCTCTTCAGTTTCTAGCAATTCCAGTTTGCTCGATACTGTAGATGGCGAAGAAAATGTATTTTCTTTAGTCCAGCGTGCCAAAACTGGTGATCTATCCGCTTTTGACACTTTGATGGTTCGTTACCGCCAACGCCTGTACGCTGTTATCTACAACATGACCATGAACGCCGAGGATGCGGCAGATTTGACTCAGGAATCTTTTGTTAAGGCATTTCGTTCCCTTTCTAAGTTTCGGGAAAAGTCTTCTTTTTATACCTGGCTTTACAGGATTGGAGTAAATTTGACGCTTTCCTTTTTGAAAAAGCGTAAAATTCGTCAGTTTTTTAGTTTTGATCAAGCTAGCGATGATGGCGGGATGTCCAAGGATTTGGAAGCTGTATCATCCACATCATCCACCTCTGTTAAGAAAGCTTTAAACAACGAATTGCATGAAAAATTGAACGAAGCACTGTCTAAGTTGTCAGATAAACATAGAACGATTGTGGTTTTATTTGAAATAGATGGACTTGGGCACAAAGAAATTGCCAAGATAATGAACTGTACTGAAGGTACCGTTCGTTCTCGTTTGTTCTACGCTAAACAACAACTTCAGTCCTATCTGTCAGAATATCTTAACTAATAATACCTCAAGACAATGAAAGACAAACCTACCCTCGATGATCTTTTTATGTCCAAGAAGTTGGATCAACCTGATGAAGAATTTTGGAATGGTTTCCAGGATCGTGTAAAGGGTCGTGCGATCGCTTCTTTTGGAGCACGTAGTAAATCTGCCCGGGTTCGCAGGGTTGGTTTATACATTTGCTTACCTGTCTTCTTATTATCCTATACAGGTTGGAATATGATTAAGTCAGAATCGGAGCTTTCAATCGATACATCAATTGTATCGACGAACCAGCAGGTATCTGGTGGAGCAGATTCTCTAAGCCAACTTGCTAACTTAATGCAAGATGGGAACACCTTTCAACGCGAGGGTGCCATCCAGTTAGCAAGCATGGATTCATATGAATCATTTGCTAACACCAGGGTAAAACTTTCTGATAGTAATACCAATTTTAATCATCACACACTTAGCCTTTCTCCCCAACTTAGCACTCTTGCTCAGTATACCTTTTAGATGAATGGTTAGGCTTGCGGTTACAAGCTTCAGTTTTTTCGCTTTAGTATTTTTCCTACAAGCGGATACCAGTACTTCTCATCCATCTCTATCCCTTCAGGAAAGGGTGCGTGATATTTATGAGAATTCTAGTGAATGTATTGTTCGTGTAAAGGCTACACGCAAAGACAAAGTGGATGAAAAAGTTAGCCGTGTACTCAAGATGGGAAGCGGTTTCTTTGTTAGTAAGGATGGTCATATATTGACTTCTGGATTACTTAGAAATGCTGACCAAATTTGGATAGAATACCAACAATCTTTCTATCTCGCTCAGTTAATAGGCCATGATCATCTCTGCAATTTGTCTATGCTTAAAGTGGTTGATGCCAAGAAGGAATTCCCCTTTCTCTCGGTAAGTGATCATTCAGAAGACTTGACCCCAGGATCAATCTTAGTCGGCTTATCATGTGCTTTGGAATTCAAAGTTGGTCCTACCTTTGGGCTTTATCAAAGCGAAGAAATCTCTTTTGGTGCTAGCTTATTCCCCACCAAAATGATCCGTGCAAGTGTTACCCTGGGACCAGGTGAAATTGGGGCTCCAATCTTTGACCTCCATGGTCGATTTGTTGGAATTGCGCATGCGGCTTTATCAGATTTGAGATCATCTTTCATATTACCCGCCAATGCTTGCTTGCGTATTCGTGACGGACTACTTCTTTCTGGTAAGGTTGAGTATGGGTGGTTTGGAGTTACGGTATCTCGGAAACTTAATAATCAAAATTCTTTCGATATTATCGTCGAAGGGACAGTGCATGGTTCTCCCGCATCAAAGTCTTCCTTAAAGAAGGGTGACCATATACAAAAGATTGGAAGTGTTGTTGTCCGAGATCGTGGAGACCTTGCACACGCCGCTTTTTTTGCCAAGCCCACTACTGTGGTCATATTTCAGGTTAAACGAGATGAAAAGGTTCTGTCTATACCTATTAAAGTAGAGAAGCGTTCAGTCGTCATGAGGGATGAAGAATCACAAATAGCTGAAGTGGATGGAACTGTGCCTGGTCAACAATCTGAAAACCCAACGAGCGATACAGTTCGTTAATTTCTCTTGTTGTTCAGAATAAATCCGTATTGAATAAATAGGTTTTCTCGACTTATCACTCCTGATGGGATAGGCGATTAGGCATGGCATCGATTGATAAAGCAACAATGTTTCCTTGTGACCCTTACCAAAACGTAGATTGGCGAAAGATTGATGGATTGGACAGTTGTCTGGAGCAGGCAACATTTTGCGATGAAATAATTTTAAAGATTAAACCCGAGGCATTGGAACGATTGGCTCAAGAGGCATTTCATGATATTTCACATTTTTTGCGATCCGGACACCTCGAACAGTTGCGTAAAATTTTAGACGACTCGGAGGCTTCCCCTAACGATCGTTTTGTTGCTTTGGATTTATTAAGGAATTCACAAATCGCGGCAGAAGGAATTTTGCCGATGTGCCAAGATACAGGCACGGCAATCATTCTGGCCAAAAAGGGTAGATGTGTATGGACGCAGGGTGATGACGAGTCTGTGCTTTCTAACGGAATAGAAAAAACCTATGCCTCTGACAACCTGCGATTCTCTCAACTTGCTCCAATTGGTATGTTCGAAGAGAAAAACACTCGCTCCAACCTGCCTGCCCAAGTTGATATTTTGCACACGGATGGAACTGAATATCATTTTTTATTTATGGCCAAGGGAGGTGGGTCGGCAAACAAGACCTTTTTACACCAGGGTACACCATCTTTACTTAAGGAAGAATTATTGCTCGAATACTTAGACGAGCGAATAGCCGCACTGGGGACAGCGGCTTGCCCGCCTTATCATTTAGCCGTTGTAATTGGGGGCACTTCCGCGGAAGCAAACCTAAAAACTGTCAAGCTTGCCAGTGCCCGGTTTCTCGATGATTTGCCCATTGCCGGTGATCATCGTGGTCATGCCATACGTTGTCCGGAAATGGAGAATAAAATTTTAGAAATGACTCAGAAGCGTGGAATCGGAGCCCAATTTGGTGGGAAGTATTTTTGCCTCGATGTTCGGGTTATCCGTCTTCCCCGGCACGGAGCGAGTTTGCCTATAGGTATAGGGGTAAGCTGTTCTGCAGATCGTCAGGCTTTAGGCAAAATTACTTCCGAAGGAGTATTTCTTGAACAACTTGAGAGCAACCCGAGTCGATTTCTTCCTGATTATGAGGAGGAAAACCAATCCGGCGACAAGGCCGTTGAGATCGATTTGAACATGGGAATGGAAAAAGTTCTTCAGGTATTATCCAATTACCCGGTTCGTACACGCTTGTCATTGAACGGTCCCTTGATTGTCGCTCGAGACTTGGCCCACAGCCGATTGCGCGATCGTTTAAACGCTGGGGACGGGTTGCCAGAATATTTTAAGCAATATCCGGTTTACTATGCTGGTCCGGCTAAGACTCCACAGGGGTATGCATCTGGATCTTTTGGACCAACTACTGCCGGAAGAATGGATGTATTTGTAAATAAATTCCAAGAGGCAGGAGGTTCGATGGTTATGTTGGCCAAAGGAAACCGTTCCAAGATGGTGGTACAGGCATGCAAAAAACATGGAGGCTTTTATTTGGGGAGCATCGGAGGTTCTGCCGCCAGACTTGCCCAAAAATGCATAAAGAAAGTAGATGTGATTGAATACGATGATCTTGGCATGGAAGCTATCCGTAAGATCGAAGTGGAGAATTTCCCTGCATTTATCATCACCGATGACAAAGGAAATGATTTCTTCCTTGGAGACGATGTCGCTTAGTTATTTGAGGATAAATGCCTGAGAGCGAGAGTGTAGCCATTGGGACCAATCCCTGCAATTACTCCCTGTGCAATCCCGGAAATTAAGGATTTGTGCCTAAAGTCCTCCCGTGCATGGATGTTTGATAAATGAACTTCAATGGTTGGTAATCCAGATGCTACTACGGCATCGCGTAAAGCCACGCTCGTATGAGTGAAACCTCCTGGATTCAGGATCAATCCAGAAATTCCAGAATCTGCCCATTCGTGAATTTTGTCAATCATCGCACCTTCGTGGTTGGACTGAAAGTTTACAACTTCGCATCCCAGAGTGGAACCAAGGGAAACAGTATTTTGAACAATTTCATCGAGAGTTTGGGATCCATAGATATCTGGTTCCCTTTTTCCCAAACGGTCAAGATTAGGTCCGTTAAGCAGGCCGATTTTTTTCATAATTCATCCATCTAATCGCAAAAGGAAAATATTCGCAACGCCGTATACAAAGTTCAGAGAGGACAGGCAGTCTCAACAAATTCGTAGGGAATATCAAATTCCTGTGAAACTTCGCGGGCAAGTCCGTCCACTCCAAACCTTTCGGTTGCATAATGTCCGCAGGCGTAAAGATTAAGTTCGAGTTCCTGGGCGAGGTTAAAGTGGTGCTGTTTGAGTTCTCCAGTGATTAGGGTGTCCGCACCTGACTGGATAATTTTATCGACCGCACTTTGACCCGATCCGGTAAGAATGGCAATTTTTTCAGGCTTTTCCAATCCATACTCCATTGCATGAAATCCCAGAGGGAACAAATCGTTCAGGCGTTCGCTTAACTCCTCTCGGTCGTAGGAACTAGT
>JABBBW010000086.1 GCA_018607205.1 Opitutales bacterium
CAAATCTATAGACCAAAAGATCGAACGGCGTTTAAAATCTTACCGTCAAATGCCTAACAGAGAGATTTCCGACGAAGCTTTTCTACGACGGGCTTATCTAAAAGTCATAGGACGAATCCCTACCGTTGAAGAAACCGAAGAGTTTATGTCCAACAGAGGTTCTAAAGGAAGAAAATTACTCATCGATAAACTTCTTAACTCAGAAGGTTATGTAAACAATTGGTTTATTTATTGGGCAGATATATTGAGAGCAAAAGCCAGCGGAATTGTAGGAGGTAATGGTAACGATGGCGTTCCGTTTATTATGCACCTCAAGGAAACAATTGCCGAAAATAAGCCATACGACGATTGGGTGCACGACATGCTTGCGGCAACTGGACCTCTATGGGAAAGGGGAAACGGAGCAGCCGGTTATTATTACAGAGATGCTGGAATGGGGTTAGACAGTATGTCCAATACCGTTCGTGTTTTTCTCGGAACTAGTTTGGAGTGTGCTCAATGTCATGACCACCCTTTTGATCGATGGACTCAAAAACAATTCTTCGAGATGGCTGCATACACTTACGGGGCTCACAGGCCAACTAATAAAAGTGCAACTGAATTTGGAAAGTTTTCACGAATGGCAAGACAGTGGATGAACGAAGAGCAAAGGAAAGTTTCCAATGACCCAAGTCTCGACGACGACGAAAAGGCAAAACAAAGGGCTGCGCTTGGGGCAAAATATCGTGGTGCCACTGGTATTGGCGATATAGTGGGGCTTGGCATGGATAATTTAGGAAAGGGAAAAATCAACCTCCCCAAGGACTATCAGTACGATAATGCTCAACCTGGGCAAGAGCTGAAGGCCAAAACCATTTTTGGATTAGTTTTAGAACTTGATGAAAATCTTCAAGAAAAGGGATCACGTGACTCATACGCAAGTTGGCTAGCTTCCCCGGATAACCCTCGGTTCACTACAGTAATTGCTAATCGCCTGTGGAAAGCTGTGTTTGGACTGGGTCTAATTGAGCCCGTTGATAATATGTTCGATGATACCTTAGCCACGCACCCTGAGCTTATGCTTCACCTTGAAAAAATCATGGTGGCTCTTGACTATGATACAAAGGAATTCCTTCGCATCTTATACAATACCAAAGCTTTCCAAAGGGAATCGCCTACTAGGGATATTGATCCTCGTGATGCAAAAGACGAAGTAATGCCAATTGAAGTAAAGTATGTGATTTCTGGACCGAACCGCGATTATCCAAAGCGTGGAGCCGTCCCATACTTTTATCAAGGCCCTGTCGTTGAAAGACTTTCTGGCGAGCAAATTTGGGACTCATTAGTTGCCCTAAATTACCCAGATTTAGATAAACGAATCCACTCGCGTTTTCCCGGAAATGGGTTTGATCAATACCAACGATATATCAGTATGTCAGCGGAGGAACTTTTTATGGAAAGGCTTGGCATTCCAGCACCAGGATCTGACATGGATGCCCAAAAAGCAATGGCTGATAAACCTAAGCCAATCAATGAAAATTGTCCCATAAGACCAGGGAGGTTGGCAGACCCGAATATCACCGCAAAGAATGAAAAGGGTGAGACGGTTGCCTTTTGTTGTAACGGTTGCAAAGACCAGTTCCTAGAAAACCTCCCAGCGATGAACGAAATGATGATGGACGGGGAAATGATGGCTGGTGGTTCTGATTCTTCTCCTCAATCGTACTCAAGAAATGGCACCAAAACCAGAGACACTAACTCGCTGCGGGCTGCAGAAGTTGGTCACCCTGCCCCTGCTGGACATTTCATTCGTCAATTCGGGGGTTCTCCGAGAGATCAAATTCAAGTTTCTCACAAACAAGCCTCAGTGGACCAGGTTCTTGCTGTAATGAACGGTTATGTTGAGAAAAATATTATCAGTAATAAAAATTCAACTTTTATGAAAAAACTTTCTTCTCAAGTAACAATGGTTGATAAAATCAATTATGCATTCAAAGCCATTTTACAGCGTAAACCTACCACCCGGGAAATGTCTGACTTTACAGAAAGTCTTAAGATGATGGGCAGTGAAAATGTCCACAAAGATGTTGCCTGGGTACTCCTTAACAGTCACGAATTTTTATTTGTCCGCTAATCATACGAACTACCAAACATACTAATTATTATGAAATCCGATCTCAAAAATTTAGACGAGCTTAGTCGTAGAGAATTTGTTGCCAGTGCTGCTAAAGCTTGCTTGGGCGTCGGGCTATTGCCAATGGCTGGTTCTTATGTCCATACCCCAGCCCAAGCTCTTCAACCTGGCACCCGTCCAGCCAAGGCGAGACATCTTATCTATTTATACATGTCTGCAGGGATGTCACATATGGATACCTTTGCCCCCAACACCGATGCAGATAAAGATAGTTACCAAGGTCCAGTAAGTCCGATATCAACCAGTGCTGACGGTGTGTTTTTATCCGAAAACCTTCCTGAAACCGCCAAGCACATGCACAATGCAGCCATCATCCGTACAATGATGACTAGCCAAGGTGCACACATGCAAGGCACTTATCTCATGCACACTAGTTATCAGATGCGTGGTACAATTTCCCACCCGACATTTGGTAGTTGGATTTCTAAAATGTCCGGTCCTATTAATTCAACCATTCCAATGAATGTTGCGATTAATGGACGTATAGGGAGTTCTGGTTTTCTTGAATCAAAATATGGCCCGCTTCCAATCGGCAACCCTAATGCCGGTTTAGCTAATAGTAAAGCGGCCGATTACCTGGATCAAACACGCTTTGATGGTCGTCTGGCGATGGCACAAAAGATGAATGCTAGTTTCCTAGGGACCTATGATCAAAAACAGGTTCGTGCTTACACCGACCTTTACAACGATGCGGTTAAATTAATGCGTAGTGAAGATTTAAAAGCATTCGATGTGGCTTCTGAACCTGACGCAATGAAAGACCTTTACGGTCGTTCCGCATTCGGGCAGGGCTGTTTGCTTGCCCGTCGTCTTGTAGAAAATAAAGTCCGTTACATCGAAGTAAACCGGGGTGGATGGGATACCCATTCTAACAATTTTGAAGCGGTTGCAAATAACTGTGCCGACTTAGACAAAGGCCTTAGTGCCCTACTGCTTGATTTGGAAATGCGTGGACTACTCGAAGACACGATGATTGTATTGGTGTCTGAATTTGGTCGCACCCCAAGAATTAACGGTGGAAATGGCAGGGATCACTGGCCTTACGGTTTCTCTGCCTTTCTTGCTGGCGGAGGCGTTAAAGGCGGAACAGTATATGGGAAGATGGATAAGGTAGGTAGAAACCCAGTCGAAGGAAAATTTGTTGATCCTGCTGGCCTTAATGCGACTATCGGATATAATATGGGATTACCTTTAAATGATGTACAATATTCACCCTCTGGTCGTCCATTCAAGGTTGCTCATGACGGAGAACCTTTATTGGATGTATTGGTTTAAACTAAATTAGTCGTTGGGATGGCAAGTTGCCGCCCTATATGGGCTTCAATATCATTGTTATTATGCTCAAAACTCTTTGCGGTAGAGCCATTTAGAACTTTTACAGCGTCCGCCGGACAAGCTTTCACAGCAAGAGTACTCAGTTACGAGGGGCAAACATTCTACCTGGAAGCTAAAGATAAAAAACTCTATCCAGTTCCCTATAACCAGCTATCCAGTTCCGATCAGTCCTATTTAAGGGAATTATCACAGAAAGGAAAGTTGCCAATTGGGGACCCCAGAAAGCTTAGCTCGAAAGAAAGCCCTAAGGAAAATGGGGAGGAAGTATCCACTAGCGAATCAAGTATGGATGAACCAGAAAATATTCCCCAAGATGGACCACGCCTTAAAGCACCACCCAAGAAAAAAATCAAATTACGTAAGGGCTCCTTTTTTGCTTACAGACCAATAAAACTTGGCCAAGACCCAAATCTAGCAGTTGAAGCCAAAGAAAGTGGCATGCCCGTAGAGGGTCAGCCTATAGACTTCAGCAACCATGTTCTCCCTATTTTGGAAGATCGATGCTTTAGTTGCCACCAAGAGCCATATGATAAAAACGGCCGTACCATCCAGCCAAAAGCAGGGCTAGCTCTTAATACTTATGAACTGGTAATGAAGGGAAACCTTGATAACACCGTAGTTACAGCCGGGGATGTGGCTGACAGTTATTTGCACGAAGTTCTGACTCTAGACGAAGATGACGACATGTTTATGCCCCCCAAGGGCGGTCCCCTCAAGCCTGAACAAGTCGATATCATTAAACGTTGGATTGAAGAAGGTGCAAAACTAAGTGCAGGGGGTGCAACGGTTGCTGATGCAAGCAATGGAATTAGTTTTCATGATCATATCTTTCCTATCATAGAAGATCGCTGCCTTGATTGTCATGGAGAACCTTATGTAAAAAACGGTAGAACCATTCACCCCAAAGCCGGTCTAGCATTAGATTCCTACGAAGCAGTGCTTAAAGGCAACCTTGATGGTGAGATAATCGATAGAGGAGATCACGAAGAAAGCACCTTATTTGTTGTGATCACTTTGGACCCTGATGACTCCGAAATCATGCCCCCCAAAGGTGATCCATTAACAGCAGAAGAAATTGAACTATTTAAACAATGGATTGATGAGGGTGCGAAAGAATATCCATCCGATAACTTTGATAAACCCAAAGAAGATAAAGTAGCTGTTGCACTTACCTCTGTTGCAAATGCCAAAGTACCCTTAGTCGACCTTCTTGGGAAAAGGCTGTCAAAGCCCTCTAAAACTCAGATTGAAGTTGCATCCAAAACGGGTGCTTTGGTTACACCTCTTTCAGTTAAGCACAATATGATTCGTGCCGAATTTTCTTCAGGTCCCAACCTCATTGAAGACGACGCAGTGCGAGCATTATCAGGTATACAGAACAATATATCCCACCTTGATTTATCCCGTACAAAAGTAACAAATTCTGCTATTGGTAATGTGTCTAAAATGAAACACCTTACATGGCTTGGGTTAAGAAATACGGAAATAAATGACCAAGCAGTCAAAAAGATCAAAAACCTCCAATTTCTCCGCTATTTAAACTTGTCTGGAACTAAGGTTACTGATGGCGCAATCAAGGACCTAACTCAGATGAAAGATTTGGAAGAAATTTATCTTTGGAATTCTAAAATTTCGGAAAAAGGGGTTGAGTCTTTGAGAAGTGCTCTCCCTAACACTAAAGTTGTTTTTTAAGCACTCAGTTATCATTCTTTACCACCCACTCTGCCAAAGTAAGATACTTGATCGCTAATTTCTAAAATTGGCTCTTATTGGATTACTTGGTAGTATGAAATTATGTCCTTATCAAAAGCTTTTGATCACTCTAAAATCCGACAGGACTTTCCAATTCTTGCTAGAAAAAATCGTGGGAAACCCCTAATTTATCTTGATAATGCGGCGACCACTCAAAAACCGCAGTGTGTTATTGATTCATTAACTCACTACTACTCTAATAATAATTCAAATGTACATCGTGGGGTTTATGAACTAGCAGAAGACGCCGAAAATCTTTATCGGTCAGCAAGAAATACAATAGCATCTTGGCTAAATGTTAGCCCTGAAGAAATTATTTTTACCCGTGGAGCAACCGAAGGTATCAACCTTGTTTCGAACTCTTTTGCTAAACCCTTACTCAAGAAAGGTGATCAAATCATACTCTCCGAAATGGAGCACCACGCCAATATTGTACCTTGGCAAATGGTTGCAAAGGATACTGGTGCAGATATCAAGGTAGTTCCGCTGCTCGAAGATGGCTCTTTAGACCGCTCAAAACTTAGCGAATTTTTATCTTCATCAAAGTCAGCAATTTTATCCATCTGCCATGTGTCCAATGTACTTGGAACAGTAAACCCAGTCCGGGAGATCATTAAGGAGGCTCATCAAAACGGTGTTAAGGTAGTTCTGGATGGTGCACAATCTGTTCCCCACTTAAAAGTCGATCTGCAGGAATTGGAATGTGATTTTTTTGTTTTCTCTGGTCATAAACTATTTGCTCCCATGGGAATAGGTGTAGTTTTTGCCAAAAATGAATTAATCGCTGAAATGCAACCCTACCAAGGGGGTGGGGATATGATTGATCAAGTAAGCTTTCAAGGCACTACATTTGCTAATGGAACCCAGCGTTTTGAAGCTGGCACCCCAAATGTTGCCGGTGCGATTGGTTTGGCTGCTGCCATAAACTATTTAGCAGGCATCGATTTTCACCAGGTCGACGCTCATGAAAAAAAACTACTTATTCAGACGAGAAACGAACTGCATGACATAGAAGGTCTGGTTGAGTATGGCACCACGTCAGATAAAGCAGGGGTCTTTAGCTTTAGTATTGCAGGCATTCACCCTCACGATTTGGCCACTCTTCTCGACGCTGAAGGTATTGCCACCCGTACAGGGCATCATTGCTGCCAACCTCTGATGCAGAAAATCGGCGTGGATGCAACAGCCAGAGCATCCT
>JABBBW010000013.1 GCA_018607205.1 Opitutales bacterium
TTTACAAGTTCACGGTCGGTAAGTTTTGGAAATTCAGGGAGTTCTTCAGGGCTGAAGTCTTTGGGACGGGTTTGGATAACATATCCATGTTTGGGTCCCTTCCAATTGAAGCTGGATGGCCCTTTCCAACTGGCTTGGTAGACCCTACTCATGCCATCGATATCGGCATCGGTAGGGCGGGGAACATTGATGAAGCGCTCTGGCTTGGCGGTTTCCACAAAGCCGGCACCCCTGCGCTCCACGGTGTGCTTCCATAAGCCGGAAGTTCCCCAGTCGCAGGTAAGCGGGGCATGGTTCCACTTTTCAGGAAAGCCAGGTTCGTGTAAATACATGCCCCCGCAACCGGAACCACCGCCGTAATCGGCGAGAGGAGCAATAATTTCCTCGGGAAAGTTTAAATAAAGCCGGGGGTAGCCATGATCGTCCAGCCCGCTGAAGTGGTGAAATCGTACATTCCACCCGCCGCCGTCGTTAGTGTTGTCGCGTCCGAATAGGTCGAGCAGGGGGCTAGTGGGTACGGCAAGAATATTGCGGGTGCCGTAGGAAAATAGCTCAATGCCGGAGCCGTCAGGGCGCACGCGGACCACGCCGCCTCCACGAACCTGCAGTTTACGTCCATCGCTTCCGGTGGCCTCAAAAAATCCAAAATCCCCGGTGGAAACATAGAGCCAACCATCAATACCAAGGTCAAGACCGTTGGTGGTGTGGTCGGCCGGCCGTTCCTTAAAACTGAAAGCAATGTTATCGACTAGGCGTTTGTTTTCCTCGGCCACACCGTCTCCATCGCGGTCGTAATAAACCGAAAGGTGCGGAGGATGGAGAACATAGAGTCTGTCCTGATCCCAAATCAGCCCGCGGGGGGAGTCGATCGATGGGATGAATTCGGTAACTTCGTCGGCTCTGCCGTCTCCATCTTTATCCCGAAGGCGGAGCACCCGTCCCCGGTCTTTGTCGCGGCCCAGAGAGCCACATCCATCGCTGGAAACATAGAGGTCGCCCGCTGGAGATGCGGCAACATAGACAGGGTAGTTGGCAGTTTGCCAGGGAGCGTAGAGGGTTAATTCAAAACCATCAGGCACTTTTACACCAGAAAGTATCTTGGCTTCCTCTTCTTCGCTTAACTCAACAATACTTGGTTTAATGTTGCCCGATTTTGCGTAGGGATCCGCAAAAAGGGTGGTGGATAGAAAAATTCCACTGAGGCACGAAAATATAAAAAGTGATGAAAGAAACGTTTTCAGCATGAAAATAAGTTTATTTATTAGATTGAACGGAGCAACCACACAAATAGCTGTAAGTTCTAATTTTGGCTCAGAATCTGCCTGATTTGAGCTGTTACTTGTTTCCCAAGAAGGGAGGAGCCCTGAGGGGTGAAATGAACATCTCCAGGCTTGCGAAAGAAAGAGGCATCAATGGAGGAGCTTAGTTTGTGCAAGTCATTAATAGCTATGCCATGTTTAATCATAATTTTCTTGGCAGCTTGATTGTATTTAATTTCATCACCCGCAAAACGCCCAGGTTCGCCATTGGGTACCTTGGTAGTGGTTGCCCAGATCAATTTAGCCCCGCTTTTTTTGAGTCGAGCGACTAATTCCTCAAGGTTTTGGATGTACTGATTAAGAGGAACAGATTGCTGACCGTTTACCTTATCACGGTTGCCTACAATTTTACTTTTTTCGCTTCGATAGCAAAGATCATGAAGCCCCCAGTTAAAATGAATCACATCCCAGTCTGTGTTGCCTAGCCAGTCATCAAGTGCGGCAAGACCGCGAATAGTATCTCCACAGTTGGCTTTTGCCCGACTAACGAATACTTGATCCTGCAAGGAAGCGACCACCTCGGGTGTGTATCCAATAGAGATAGAATCTCCTATGATAAAAGCCTTGGGGAGGTCTTTTTTGCTGGGCTTACTTTGAGCACTCTTACCTTTAATATCGCGGGCTGGGGTGTAGAAATTTTGCTGTTTTTTAGAACCTGAATATTTGAGGTTGGCAGTGGGCATTAATGAAAGAGTCTGGTTAATCCACTGGTCGAACATTTTTTTCATTTGTTTGACCATGCCCAATCTTTGTGCGGCAAGATTAGTTTGTTCTCCCCGGTCTTCTGAAAGGTTGTAGAGTTCGGTGGACGAATCCTCGTAGCGAATGACCAGTTTGTAGTCACCCATGCGTATGGCTCCGGATGGGCCCATACTGTTAATGTGGTGGTAGTGAGGGTAATGAAAATAGAGAGCTTCGCGACCGAGTCTTTTCTTTTTGCCATCGAGCAGGGGTTCGAGGGAAACGCCATCAAGGTGTTGTGCGGGTTCCAGGGGTAGGCCGGCAAGATCGAGCAGGGTAGGGTAAAAGTCGGTGCTTACCACTGGTTCGTTCAAGGTGCTTCCTCTTTGTTTAAGAATAGGGGCATCAATAATCAGGGGCACACGGATGCCTCCTTCGTAGACCCAAGCCTTGCCTGCTTTATTTGGTAGAATAGATGTGACGGAAGATGGGCTGGATCCAGTGGATAAGCCTCCGTTGTCGGAACAGAAAAGAAGAATGGTATTTTCGCGGAGATTGAGTTTATCGAGGGTCTCGATGACTCTGCCCACATTTTCATCTAGGCTTTCTACCATGGCAGCATAAGTGGGGTTGTCCTGGCGGGAGTCGGCAAAACTGTCGTGAACAGCAACTCCGTGGGCTTTCTTTTTGTCTAAACCCATCTTTTTCGCTTTTTCCTGATATTTTTTGAGCAATTCTGGCTTGGCTCCCAGTGGTGTGTGTACGGTGTAAAACCAGAAGTTTAAAAAGAAGGGTTCGTCCTGCTTATCCTCAATAAAGCCGATGGCGTGGTCGGTTAAAACATCAGTTAGGTAGTCGCCTGGTTTGCCATCTTCAAGCCCAGGAACGTTTGTGCTGGGGTGTTGTTTGCTTTGGTAGGGAAATAAGAAGGAACCAGGCTGACCCATTTTGTGCCCGGCAATATTGAGGTCGAAGCCATGGTTTTCCGGGTAATGTTCGTTTCCCTTTTGGTGGTGTGTCTGCAGGTGCCATTTGCCAATATGGGCGGTGGCGTAGCCATGTTTTTTAAAAGCCTCGCCAAGGGTCAGGTCTTCGCTGGGCATGTTGCCTTTAACTGCCGGTGGCTCGAGCTGGTATTTTGGTCCTCTGGCTCCAGCACTTCCGCTGTGGTTGGTCAAACCGATCCTGCTAGGGTATTTCCCCGTAAGGATACTTGCTCGGGTGGGAGAGCAGACAGGGTTGGCGGCATAAGCATTGTCAAAAAAGGCACCTTTTCGGGCTAAGGCATCGAGGTTAGGTGTTTCGTAAAAGGTACTACCCGTAAATCCGAGATCGGTGTACCCGAGGTCATCAACCAGAAAAAGGATAACATTTGGCTTCTCCGTCCGCTGAGCATGGATGGAGCCGTTTAATACTAAGCAAAGAATAAATGATTTAAGTAAATTCATACTTATCGAAATTTCCCCAATAAATTGTATGAAGTCGAGATTCGATTTGAGAAACTAATAAAATTTAATCTGAGGTATAAATTAATTTTTAAAATTAAAATTTACCTGGTCCCTTAAATTTAACTTGGCGTAAATCGACAGAAATTTTTCGCAATTTGCGGGTTCCGATTTAAGAGAAATATTAGTATTTCAAAACAAGATGAATTTAATCCCACTCTTATTTTCCGCCCTGGCTCTTTTTACCCTGACTGTGAACGGGCAAAGTGGACCTGTATTATATCAAACTTATTGCTCTGCTTGCCATGGTGCTCAGGGGCAGGGAGGAGCAGAGGGAGCAGCCCCTCCATTGGCCAAGAGCCTGTGGGCACAAGGAGATCCTGATCGGATGATCAAGGTTGTGCTTCACGGATTGATGGGCGAGATCGAAGTGCTGGGTAAGGAGTACAATTTGGTCATGCCTCCGCAGGGAGCGGTGCTTAGCGATGGTCAGATCGCCGCGATTCTCACTCATGTACGCTCTTTGGGTAATGGTGGGGAAAAGGTTTCCACAGATCGAGTGGCGGCGGTACGGGCCAAGTATGAGGAGCGGGAAGCTTACTGGAAGGGCGATGAATTGCTCAAGGACCACCCATTGCCCAGCCCTCCTGGTCCTCTGAAAAACCTGGTACGCAAGTTTTATGCTCTGCGCAAAGACCAAAGATCAATACCCGACTACGCCAAGCTGGAAGCCAATGCTTCGGCCAGACAACCCAATGGACTGATCAACCTGGAGGGCTATTCCGAGAAAGATCATTTCAGTTTGGTCTGGGAAGGTGAACTTAATGTGAGGCGTGAGGGGCAATTTTCTTTCACTCTAGATTCGGACGATTTATCTGCTCTGTACATCGATGACAAAAAGGTAGTGGAAGTTCCCGGCTTGGGGGGAATGGGTAGGGCAAAAACTGGTAAGGCCACCCTTCATCCGGGTGTGGTGAAAATTCGGGTGGAATACATGGAATTTACTGGATTTACTGGAATTGCCGCAAGTTGGTCGGGGCCAGGCATTCGGGGTACTCAATCTCTCAGCTCCACCAAAGTGGTAAGTAAACAGAAACCCAAGATCAACTTGATTGAGCTCAAGCCAGAGGGTAAGAGGGCAGTGCACTACCGCAATTTTATTGCCGGTACGGGGAACCGTTCTTTTTCGGTGGGTTATCCTGGTGGAGTGAACCTGGTATTTAATCAGGAAAACTGCGGGCTGGAGTTGCTTTGGTCTGGCCGATTCATTGATGCAGGGCCCAGATGGAAAAACCGGGGGACGGTGCGGTCTTTCCCTCTAAGTGGACAAGTTTACCATCTGCAGAAGGGCAGTCCCTATCCGGGGCGTACTTTTTCTTTTCAGGGAATGGAGTTGGATGATCATGAATATCCAACATTTTGTTACTCAGTGGATGGTCTTATTGTGCGGGATCGGCCCCAACCCGCTGACAAGGGTATGGAGCGAATCCTAACCATCGAGAGTGCAGGGGTTGGAGAACTTGTCTTTGCCCCGCTTTCCCGACCCGTACCTGGGTTTTCACTTGAATGCCGCGGACTTGTCGCTCGGCAGGACGGTACCTTCCTTCTCCCTCTGCTTAAGGGAGACAACTCCTTCACCTTTCACTATGGCATCCTATGAATCAATTTTTTCCAATTTTCCTGTTTCCTGTACTCCTGCTTGGAGCGGTGACCGCATGGGCTAATAAATTCAACAACGAAGCCCTCGACCCGCACATGTCGAAGTACTACCTCCGCGAGGAAATCCCCATGCCCAAGGATGTGGTCTTCGAGCCCGGTTCGATCGCTCTGCTTCCTGACCAGCGGATTGCTGTGGGTACCCGCCGGGGAGAGGTCTGGATCTGTGAGGGTGCTTATGGAGATGATTTGTCCAAGGTTAGCTGGACACCCTATTTTAAGGGCTTGCATGAACCTCTGGGGATGTACTGGCAGGACAGTGCTCTTTACTACACCGATCGTGAGCAATTTGGCCGATTGGTCGACCGCAATGGAGATGACCGGCCCGACTGGGTGGAAACCATATCTGCACCTTGGGGGTTAACCGGGAATTATCACGAATATGCTTTTGGAACCACGCCCGATCCACAAGGTAATGTATTCATTACTCTCTGCCTAACCGGCTCATTCAATGCCAGTGCTCAGTGGCGTGGATGGGTCATGAAAATCGCCGCTGATGGCACCGCCACGCCCTATGCTTCCGGTGTGCGTTCTCCTGGTGGAATTGGCTATGATGCCGAAGGTAACCTCTACTACACCGATAATCAGGGAGTATGGAACGGTACCTCCTGCCTCAAACATGTGGTGGAAAAGAAATTCACCGGTTGTCCCATCGGTAATGTTTATTACAAGGACGCTCCCAATATGGGGCCACAACCACCCGACCCAATAAACCAAAGCAGGATAGTAAAAGAGCGTGAACGCATTCCCGAACTCGTCCCTCCTGCCGTCCAGTTTCCTCACGGCGTAGTCGGGCAGTCGCCCACCGCGGTTATCCCAGACCATACCGCTGGAAAATTTGGGCCTTTTGCCGGACAACTCTTGGTGGGCGAGCAGACCCACTCTGAGGTACAACGGGTTTTCCTTGAAACTGTAAATGGAGTCAGACAGGGAGCGGTCTGGGAATTCCTCTCCGGATTCGAGGCGGGTATTGTACCCATGCGTATGGCAGACCAAGGAACATTGTTTATTGGCGGAACCAATCGGGGTTGGGGCTCCCGTGGATCTAAGCCCTTCACCTTCGAGCGGGTGCGGTGGAAAAATGTGGTTCCTTTTGAAACCAAGACCATGGAGGCCTTGCCCGATGGGTTTCGCCTAACCTTTACCGAGCCGGTCGATCCTGTCACCGC
>JABBBW010000092.1:0-1894 GCA_018607205.1 Opitutales bacterium
ACCCAGATCTTCGGTTCCGGAGACCAATGTTCTATCCATTGAACTACAGGAGCAAATACCCCTTAAATAGTGACCCTTAGCACAATCCTGTCAACATGGTTGTTTTGCCTCGGTAGAGCAGTTACGGGAGCAGAAAGAAACTCAAGGGTCTTTGGTGTCATTATCACCATTCTAGGATACTCGTGCTGATCCTTTTTCGGGCATTTTGCTTTCTCGATATTAAACAAATCAACAAACCATTTGTATCGTTCTAAACTGGAAAATTTATCATCCAAACATCTTTGATACCATTAATCTTAGCTAAATTTTTAATAGATTAATAATTAATATTTTGTGAGTTGACAACCCACCTTTGTTGAGATTGAGTCTCAATATCAACTGAGATTGAGTCTCAGTATCAACAAAACAAACTACCTATGAAAAAACTAAAGTCACAAAGATGGGCGAGGGCAATGGTTGCCGTTGCTCTCTCATCATTCCATATAAATGCATTCGCGGATGAAAAAGCATCTGGTGAACTTGATCCACTAGGAGTTGTTGGAAGTAAAGAAGAATTACAAAAATTATCTCCTGGGTTAAAGTCATCATTAGAGCTTAAAGAGATTCCAAGAAGCATATCCGTAATGTCAGCCGAGCAAATTAAAGCCCAAGGCTTAAAAAGTATAGGTGATGTCATTGACTACACTCCTGGAGTTATTAACTCGCAAGGTGAAGGACATCGCGACGCTCCTGTGATCCGTGGGGTTAGAACAACTCAGGATTTATATAGAGATGGTATTCGTGATGATGTACAGTACTATCGCCCACTTTATAATGTTGAAAGGGTTGAAGTCCTCCGCGGACCTGATGCACTTACCTCAGGTTTTGGTGGTGCATATGGAATGATTAATCGCGTCACCAAAGAAGGTTTAATTGGTGAGGATTTTACCGAAATATCCGGAAGCGTAGATAGTTTTGGCGAATTTGGCATCCAATTGGACCGCAATGTTCAGATTGATAAAAATACAGCTTTTCGTCTCAATATGTTCGGGGAAGATCTGGCTAACCATCGTGACTTTTACTATGGTAATTCATTTGGTGCTAACCCCACACTAAAATATGATCTTGGCAACGGTTCCACTGTCGACCTCTCCTATGAATACCTAAACCAAGAGCGTTTCATCGACCGAGGTATTCCGACTGGAGCCGATGGTTATCCTGTGCAGTCTCTAAAAGATATCGTTTTTGGTGACCCTACTGAAAACTACTCAACTCATGAAGCTCACATATTAAAAGCCATTTATGAGCACAAGCTTAGCGAATCATTAAAGGGACGTTTTACTGCTGCTTACAGCGATCACGACAAACTATACCAAAATTTCTACGCATCTGCTTACGATGCAGCGGTAAATACGGTAACTTTAGATGGATATGTTGATACTACTAAAAGGAAAACATCCACATTTCAATATGAACTCATTGGAGAATTAGAGACTGGCAATATCCTACACAACTGGATTGCTGGTTTAGAATACCTTGATGTGAGCAACGACAATGATCGTTTTCATGCAGACTGGTCATATTCTGATGCAGTTACAGATGTCTTCAGTATTACTCGACCAATTAGTTTAATAAGAGGCGTAGGTATAAATAGTGAAGGAAACACAACTGTAAATAATTACAGAGCCAATCAAGCAGATGAAACTTTTGCCGATGTTAAAGTATTATCATTTTATATTAACGACGAGATCGCGTTGACTGATTCTCTTGATTTAATGCTTGGAGCTAGGTTTGATAAAATGGAAGTTGATGTTTCCGGGGGTGGACCAGTCTCTGACTCCGATGATACCATCTCTCCAAAAGTAGGTCTCATCTATGATGTCACAGATGCGATCTCTGTTTATGCGAGTTACAG
>JABBBW010000092.1:1904-12921 GCA_018607205.1 Opitutales bacterium
CAGTGAAACTTTTACTCCCAAAGCAAAGGACCAATACGCCAAACTAAAAAGCAATGCCGATAAGACAGACCCTGACACTTTTGAAAACACAGAGTTCGGGTTAAGATACGATTTACCAGTAGGTTTATCCCTTTCAGCAGCTTATTTTGAAGTAGAGAAAAATGCACCAACTTATGTAGATGCAATGACCAGCACCATGAGCACTTCTGAGATTAGTGGTTTTGAAGTTCAGTTAAGTGGAAATTTAACTTCGAGATGGTTCATCAGTGCAGGCTACACAAATCTTGATGCACATGCATCAGATGGTGATCGTCTTAAAGAAACACCGGAAGATGTGTTCTCCATCTGGAATAACTTCACTGTCTCAGATCGCTTGGCGTTGAATCTTGGTATCATTAACCAAGGTGAAAGTTATATTAAGGAAGGTGGCACGCAAAAGCTTCCAGAATATACCCGTGTAGATGCAGGCGCATCCTATGCACTATCAGAAAATACTAGCATTCAGCTGAATATTGAAAACTTAACTGACGAGCTTTATTTTCCCCATGCTCATGGAGACCACCAAGCATCAGTAGGGGCACCGATCAATGCGATGCTATCAATAACAAGTAAGTTCTAAATTTTAGAAAAAAACATTTGTTTGTTTAGGCTCCTAAAACTCGGGCGAGTCAAGGAGACTCTAACTAAGGCAGCCACTTTGGGCAAAGGTGGCTGCCTTTTTGGTTATAAACATCAGTTCAAAAATGCTGAGGATTGACAGTTGTCTTCATCATGTTATTTTAAAAGTTTGATGCTCGGTAGCTCAGTGGCAGAGCAGGTGACTGTTAATCACTTGGTCGCTGGTTCGAATCCAGCCCGAGCAGCCAATCTTCACAAAATAAAATTATTTTGTATCCAATTCGGGCCAACGATCTAATTTTCTGTGCAAAGTTCTTCGGCTTATCCCCATCAATTGAGCCGCTTTTGTACGATTTCCCTTAGATTTAAGTAGGGCATCTCGCAGAAGACGTTTTTCATTCCCCTCAACAGATAAAAGAGAGTTTTCATCTCTATTAGCAATTTCTCCCTCAGCAATGAGAAGAGTAAACCGTGGATCTAAATCGTTAGGGGATACTGTCTTTCCCCGTTTTAAAACTACTAGGTTTTCACAAAAATTTCTTAGTTCACGAACATTTCCTGGCCAATTATAATTTTGTAAAATAGATAAAACATCATCAGATAATCTGGGTGTTTCAAAATCGTTTTCATCAGAATAAACCTTGATAAAATGATTCATCATAAGCACGAGATCATCCCCTCGATCACGTAAAGGAGGTAACTCTATAGTTACTACGTTTAATCGATAATATAAGTCATCTCGAAACTCTCCATTTTGAGACATTTTTAAAAGATTTCGATTGGTAGCACAGACCAGCCTAACATCAAGTGCCAAGGGACTAGAACTACCTAAGCGCTCAATGGTTTTGGTCTCAAGAAACCTAAGTAGCTTAACCTGCGTAGAGGCATCAATTTCTCCAATTTCATCTAAAAACAAGGTTCCTCCATTTGCTGATTCGAAACGACCTATCCGTCGTTCAGATGCACCTGTAAATGCACCTTTTTCGTGTCCAAATATTTCACTTTCTAGCAAGTTTGCAGGTAAGGCAGCACAATGCACAGGGACAAATGGGCCTTTCGATCGTTCACTATTTTGATGGATTGCTTGAGCAAATAATTCCTTTCCGGTTCCCGTTTCTCCAGACAATAAAACAGTTGCTTTTGAGGGTCCAACCAGGCGAACTTTTTCCAGAACATTTTCAAGAGCCATTGATTTGCCCATAATTCCATCAAACTTATATTTTTTTTCTATTCTTTGATGAGAGTTTTTATTATCTAGCTTACGCTCTTTTAATCCGCGCTTGATAAGTAACTCAAGTTGCTCAAGGTTTATTGGTTTGGGAAGAAAGTCAAAAGCACCCCTCTTCATTGCCTCAACCGCAACCTCTACTTCACCATAAGCCGTCATCATTATGCAAAGTGGATTTGATGAATGCCTGATCGCATGATCAATCACGCTCATTCCTGAATCACCGGGCATGCGCAAGTCAGTTAAGATTACCTGAAATTCTTCCTCATCGAGTGCATTTACAGCTTCTTTTGCCGAAGTTGCGGTAAATACCTCAAATTCATCCTCTAATGCTAATTCTAAGCCTTCCCGCGTATGAGGCTCATCGTCTACAATTAATAAATTTATTTTCATACAATGGGCTTCTGCTCAAGGTAGCGTTGCTTGGCACCCTTGCGAGGGAATTTAAGGGTCACGATTGTTCCTGACCCATGCTTACTATCAATTCCGACTTCTCCTCCATGATTTCTCATAATTCGATGAACGATCATCATTCCAATGCCATTTCCTTTCTTCTTAGTCGTGAAATATGGCTCAAATACTTTGGAAATATTTTCTTTTTTTATTCCAGTTCCACGATCTATAATTTGAATGGTAATAAATTCATTTTCCCAAGAAATAATGATTCGTATATCTGATTTATTGGTAATCGCATCCATTGCATTTCCAATAACATTGAAAAATACCTGCTTAATTTGGTCTAGATCAGCATCTATAAGGGGTTCTTTATTATCTGTATCTAATTGAATGTTAATATTTTTATCGCTTAATTCCTTTTCTTTGATGTGCAATATTTCTTCGATTACAGATAAAAGATTAAGCTCTTGGAAATCAGGAACTGTTGGCTTTATCGCATTCAAAAAATGTACAATAATCGAATCCAAGCGGTTTACTTCATTAATGCAAGATTGTAGTGATTTATCTGCCTTTTCCTTGTCTTTACTATTAGTAAGATCTTTTTTTAAAGCTCTTTGCAAAACTTGCATATGAATATTTATAGAATTCAGAGGATTACCAAGTTCATGAGCAACGCCAGCAGCTAAATCCATAACACTGGTTATTCTTTCGCTTTCAATTTTCTCTTCGACGCTAACTTTTTCCTCGGTTACATCAGTCAAAACGACTGTCATTCCTGCATCTTTTTGAGAAAATTCATCGTCTTGAGCACTAGCTATAGGAACAGCATAAATCCTAAGATGCCTTCTTTCAGGGTAGTGAATCATTGTTTCCCGCACCACGACCTCTGGCCTTGAATCATTAGCCACACGATCCAAGCCTAAAGACCTTGCCAAGTCAGGGGCTGCCTTGAGTAGGGAAACTTTGTCTCCGAGTTCTTTTTTTAGACCGATTAAGCTCCTACCCTGTTGGTTTGAGTAGGTAATAACACCCGAACCGTCTAAGACGAGTATACCATCTCTGATGACATCAAAAACTGTTTCGAGCAACTTACGCTCACGGGCAAGTCGTTGAACCAAGTTACTGAGATTTGCCTCATCCAGGTCCTCAAGTTTACCTAGAACTTTATCTAATGGGCTTTTTCTAGCCATGATAAATGAATGGCATGAAGTATTGCTTTTGCAATTACAGATTTGTCGGCTCGGGAAATTTGGTTTTCTTGGCCATCCGAATTGATAAGCGTTACTTCGTTTTGATCTGAAGAGAAACCTTGGTTTGTTTTGGACACATCATTTGCCACAATCCAGTCCAATTTCTTTTGTTTTAATTTCTTATGAGCAGACTCCAGAACCATGTGTGTTTCAGCTGCAAACCCTACCAATACCTGATTCTCTCTTTTTTTTTCTCCAAGCTCCTTGAGAATATCTGGGTTTCTAGCCATTAAAAGATTTTCTGGGAACTGATCTTTAGGTATTTTTATCTTGTTTCTACTTTTGGGGCGATGATCGCAAATTGCTGCGGTCATAATAACCCAATCGTAAAAATTAAATTTTTCATCTATTGCCCTCTTCATACTTAAGGCACTCTCAACCTCGATTACTTCAACCCCCTCGGGCTTAGATAATTCGACTGGTCCACTTACCAAACATACATCGAATCCCATATCTCGTGCTTCTTTTGCTAAAGCATAACCCATTTTTCCAGAAGATGGATTGGATATAAACCGTACGGGATCAATCCACTCACGTGTAGGTCCTGCTGAAATTAAGCATTTAAGAGGTGGCATATTGATTTGAGAATGTTAACGAGATATATTATTTTCAATATTTATTTATTTAAGCCATCAATAAAATCGATCAATTTATGAAAACTGAGCAAAAGGAAAACCTATTTGTTAACTTAATATTTAACTTGGGGCTTCCTATAATGATCTTACGTAAAGGGGATGATTGGTTTGGTGAAACTCTGGGTACATGGATGTCACTCCCTGCTGAATCCACCGAAGTTTCTTCCTGCCTTCTCGCTCTAGCTGTTTTCTTTCCGGTCGCATATGGAATTTATGATTTCAGGAATCGGAAAAAATGGAATTTCATGAGTATTCTTGGTGCAATAAGTGCATTACTGACTGGTGGAATCGGACTAATACCAGGCGGTACGGTTCATATGTTTGCAATAAAAGAAGCGGCCTTACCTGGAGTACTTGCAATTTTAACTCTCTTCACGCTCAAAACAAAAAAGCCACTAGTCAAAATATTTCTCTACAATCCCGATTTTTTTCAAGTCGATAAGATTGAAAAGTTACTTGAAAATCAAGGAACCCAAAAATCTTTTAACAAACTACTGGTAATATGTACTTGGTTACTTGCAGGTACATTTGTCTTTAGCACAGTCGTAAATTATTTTCTGGCACGTATCATTGTGGTAACAGAACCTTTTACTGACAAAAATGCTTTTAACGATGAAATTGGGACAATGATGACTTGGAGTTTTCCAGTAATTAGTCTGCCCTGCATGATAGCAACTGGCTATGCTCTTTGGCTCCTTGTCCGAGGAATTAAAAGGATGACAGGCTTAAACTTTGAAGAGGCGATGAATCAATCAAACCGACCAAAGAGTTAAAAGAGAGTTCGATTCTACCTCTAAAATAAAGAATATTAACGATCTTCGATTGTTTTGTAATCCCTAAGGTTAGAGCCTTGATAGATCTGACGGGGTCGATGAATTTTTTTCCCAGTCTGAGCAATTTCTTTCCAGTGTGCCAACCAACCTGGTGCACGCCCAATGGCAAAGAGCACGGTAAAAGTATTTGTGGGAAATCCCATCGCTTGTAAAATAATCCCGCTATAAAAGTCGACATTTGGATAAAGTTTGCGGTCAATGAAGTAAGGATCTTGCAAAGCCACCTCTTCTAAACGCCGTGCAAGATCCAGAATAGGACTGGAAACCCCTAAGGCCTCTAAGGCCTGATCGCAGGCTGACTTTAAGATTTTAGCTCGCGGATCATAGTTACGATATACTCGATGGCCAAATCCCATTAAGCGAGACTTACCTTCTTTTGCTGACTGAATAAATTTACTTCCATCATCTCCAGATTGGTGGATATCATTGAGCATGTTAATGACTGCCATATTTGCCCCCCCATGCAGAGGACCCCATAACGCGGAAACGGCTCCTGCAAGAGATGCAAATGGATTTGCTCCTCCCGATGCAATCATCCGACAAGTAGATGTGGAACAGTTTTGTTCGTGATCAGCATGCAAAAGAAAAATTAAATCTAATGCCTTACTCAGGGACGGATTGATTGGAGAATCACCTTCCTGGGAAAACATCATTGAAAGGAAATTTTCGCAGTAATTCCCAGATGAAAGAGGGTGCTTGTAGTCCTCTCCTGTCATTTTTCTATGATTGGCTGCAGCCAAAGCAGGAAGCGATGCAATAATTAAGGCTGCAGCATCGTCAAAGTTTTCTAAATCTTTTGCACGATCGTTGGTGCAGAGGTGTGGAAAAGAGCCTCCAAGTGCCTGTAGCCCTGAACCCAAAGACCCCATAGGGTGAAGACCAGCAGGCATAGATTGAACTGATTGTAAAACTTCTGGTGGCAGGTTTTGAAAAGTAGCTACTTTTTGCTCGAATGAAGTTAGCTCTTCTTTAGAGGGCAATTCTCCATTTAACAAAAGAAGGCAAACCTCAAGAAAATTGGACTTCTTCGCCAATTCGGCGATGTCGTAACCCCTATACCTAAGAATACCTTTGTCACCATCAATATAAGTGACCGAGCTCTCGCATGAACCAGTGTTACCATAACCATCATCAAAAGTAATTAAGCCGCTGTCTTTGCGTAACTGTCTAACATCTAAGGCTTGTTCGTTTTCCGTACCGGTAAAAACATTTAAAGAATAGGTGGTGTCACCTAAGGAAAGGGTAGCTTTGTCAGACATGATAAGGGGAAGGGTAAATGGGAGTAAACTACACTTGTGCCACTTCTACTTGATATTTTCAAGAAAGTTTCGGTAAAGTTGGATTCCTTTGGCCTGACTTTTTTCAGGATGAAATTGAGTAGCTAGGCAATTTGAAGAAATAATTCCGCTTGTAAAGGGTCCACCGTAATCTGTGGTTAGGCAATGTACTCGAGAATCATTGGTTTCCACTCGATAACTATGAACAAAATAAAATTGATCTGTATCTTCAAGACCTTGTTGTAACCAATGATCTGAGGATAAATTCCATTCCACTTGATTCCATCCCATGTGCGGGATTTTGTAGTTGGCATCTAAACAAAATCGCATTGCTCTACCTTCAAATAATCCTAGCCCAGGAAGGTTACCTTCTTCAGAACTTTCAAATAGTACCTGTAAGCCAAGGCAGATTCCAAAGAAAGGACGATCTTCCAAAATCCAAGATTTTAGGCTTTGACGGAGGCCTGAATCTTCAAGGGAAGACATACACTGATCAAAACTTCCTTGCCCTGGAAAGATAACTGCATCCACATCTTCTATTTCGCTGGGCTTGGTTACCAATGAAACCTTAGCCTCCAGAAACTCAAAGGCTTTAACTACGCTTCTTAAATTACCTGTTCCGTAGTCAATCACCGCTATTTTGCGGGTTTTCATAAATTAAAAAAAGAACCTCAAGCAGATAAAGTCCCCTTAGTGGATGGGACTTTGCCTTGCAATCGGGGCTCTGAAGTCGTTGCCATGTCCAAACACCGGGCAAGAGATTTAAAAATTCCTTCAGCCACATGGTGAGGTTCTTCACCATGCTCCAAGCGAATGTGAAGGTTACAGGCGACTTCGTTGGCAAAAGACTGGAAAAATTCTTTAAATAACTGGATATTAAAATCTCTAACCAAGGCACTTTCCACAGAAACTTGCCAAAAGAGGTAAGGACGATTTGAAAGATCTACAGCAGTAGTAACTAAGGTTTCATCCATAGGAGCAACGAAATAACCATATCGTTTTATCCCAGATTTATCGCCCAACGCTTTACAAAAGGCCTGTCCTAAAGCAATACCCAAGTCTTCAACCAAATGGTGATAATCAATTTCAATATCTCCTTTTGCCTCGATATTTAAATCAAAAAATCCATGTCTTGAAAACAGTTCAAGCATGTGATCGAGAAAAGGTATACCAGTAGAAATTTCACTTTTTCCACTCCCGTTTATTAATAACTCCAGAGATATTTGAGTTTCACTGGTTTTTCTTTGTATCTTTGCTATGCCTTTTGCGTCCATGCTTTTATTGATTTCATTAGCATAGTCATCTCCACTGGCTTGCCAATACTGATTCTCACAAAGCAATTCGTTTGGGGATGTTTTGAAAAATAACGGACCAAAATTTTATCTGCGGCAAGATGTTCAAAAAGAGAAACGGCTATTTCAGGTGAAGCACACCCATCTGAACTTAAAGGTTTAACAAAAATGAAATTTGTTCCCGACGAAACATAGGTCCAACCGAGGTCATCAAAAGCATTGGCTAGCCAGTTTCTTTGTTCAATTACCTTTGCTAAACAACTTTTAAAATACTCTTGATCAAGTAACGCTGCTTTAGCTCCAACCTGTGCTAGTCTGTCCAAGTTATAAACTTCACGAACTTGATCCATTTGTTTAATGACTTTTGGATGACCCATAGCATACCCAACTCGCATACCGGCTAATGAATATGACTTGGAAAGAGTGCGGGTGACCAAGATGTGTTCAAATTCCTGAAGTAAGGGCAGGGCACTTTCGGGTGCGAAATCCACATAGGCTTCATCAATAACCAAAAGTCCTGAAACTGCTTGTGCCACTTTTCTCAGATCTTCGAGAGGGTAAACCCGCCCACTAGGCGCATGAGGACTTGTCAAAAAAAATAAGTTGGCATCAGTTGATACAATCGCATCAAAATTCAATGAAAATTCGTCATCTAAAAATGGAATCCTAATCATTTTGCTTCCCTGTACCCCAGATAACACCTCATAAAGAGAATAGCTTGGGTACATCATAGCTACCTTAAGCTCGTCATCCGAGTAACAACGAACACATAAATTTAACAGATCATCCGAACCGTTACCCAAAATAATCTGACTTGGGTCTAAGCTATGCAATTTAGCCAAAATCTTACGTAAATCAGATGACTTCGGGTTTGGATATAAGTTCAACTGGGCAATTTCTTCGCCAACACTTGTCAGAACAGCAGGACTTGGAGGGTAGGGGTTTTCATTGGTGTTTAGCTTAATGACAGAACTAGACGCTTCAGGCTGTTCGCCAGGCAAATACGCATTGTGTCCTTCCAGCCTCTTGCTAACACGCAAGCTACTTTTGCTCATTGGGTAATAACTGGTTTATCAGATAGTCTCAACTTATGGGCATTACCATGACCATCCAGTTTTTCCATAGATGAAAATTGTTCAATCACAGGAGCGGCCTTGTGACAAGACTCTGAGTCATAACGAATAACACTGCTACGGCGAAGAAAGTCTTGAAGCCGTAAACCTGAGGAGAACCGTGAAGAACGTCCGGTAGGTAAAACATGGCTAGGCCCAGCAGCAAAATCTCCAACAGAAGTGGCCGTTTCGTGGCCTACTAAAAATGCTCCTGCTGTGGTAATTCTCGAAAGAAAGAACTCGAAGTCATTCGAACATACCTGCAACTCAAGATGCTCAGGAGCAATGAAGTTTGCGACTTCGACCAACCTTTCCCGCTTTGGTAAATAAACGGCAAAGAACCCTCTTTCCAAAACATTACGAATAGATGGTGCGTGCGACAGGTGAGTGAGCTGGCTATCCATTTCCTGCAAAACTTTTGGGAAAATATCCTTATCTTGAAAAAGAAAATAAATCTTTTCCTTCCCTGAGCCATGCTCTGCTTGAGCTAACAAGGCAGCAGCTACCCGTTGAGGTGAAGCGGACTTATCAGCAATAACCATAATCTCGCTTGGACCTGGCAATAAATCAATACCCACTTCTCCAAAAACTTGTCTCTTAGCTTCATTAACATAAGCGTTCCCGGGGCCAAAAACCTTGTCCACAGGGGAAATTGTTTGTGAGCCATATGCGAGAGCTGCAACAGCTTGAGCCCCACCGATCTTATAAATTTCTTCTACTCCCAAGAGTTGGAGTGCGGCCAATAGATGAGAGGAAATATTTCCTGATTTGTTCGGAGGAGTAACCACGGCTATTTCAGGAACACCAGCAACTTTGGCCAAGGTTACCGTCATCACTACGGTTGAAACTAATGGTACTTGACCTCCTGGTATGTAAATACCTACTCGATTAATAGGATAATATCGCTCACCGACGATTCCACCATGGTGATTTGGTTTTGTCCAGTCTCGTAAACCGCTCTGTTCGTGAAATAAAGTAACATTGGAAATTGCATCTTCCAAAGCCACCCGCTCTTGTGAAGAAAGCTCCGCAAGGCAATCCTGTAATACTTTTGCAGAAACTCTCATTTCCTCGGCAGTCATTGATGCTCCGTCAAATTCAAGTGTCTTGGCTAAGATTGCCTCATCACCCCCCTTCCTAACCTCGTTTAAAATTTTTCTGACTGAATTAGTAACTACTTCGTCTGAACCAGCTGTTGGTATAAAAAGTTTTAAGCGACCTAAAAGACTTTCATTATCTTCTACAAAGGATAAATTCATTCCACTATTCCCATTCGATTGTACTAGGTGGTTTAGAACTTACATCATAGACGACACGATTAGCACCTTGAACTTCATTGATAATCCTACTGGATATCTTCCGGAGTAAACCATCAGGTAGTTTGGCCCAGTCTGCAGTCATTGCGTCACTACTGGTAACTGCCCTTAAACAAATTACATTTTCGTAGGTTCTTTCATCCCCCATTACACCAACGCTACGGACGGGCAGAAATACACAAAATGCCTGCCATAATTTACCATACCAGCCAGATCGATGAAGTTCATCGATAAAGATTGCGTCAGCCTGCCTGAGAACAGTTAGGCATTTGGGCGTAATATCACGCAATACCCGAACCCCCAAGCCTGGACCAGGAAAAGGGTGACGATTGATCACATGATCAGGCAGACCTAATTTTTTACCAAGCAAACGTACTTCGTCTTTAAACAATTCTCGAAGAGGTTCTAGAAGTTTGAGCTTCATTTTTTCAGGTAAACCACCAACATTGTGATGACTCTTAATTAAAGCAGCTGGATTTCCTCCTATAGGAACGCTCTCTATGACGTCTGGATAAAGAGTTCCTTGAGCAAGAAAATCAACATTTCCCAACTTTTTTACTTCCTTATCAAAAACTTCAATAAATGTTTTACCAATTATTTTTCTCTTTTTTTCAGGGTCAATAATTCCCTTCAGTTTTCCAAGAAATAATTTTCCCGCTTTTGCTACCCGTAATTTTCCGGGAATGTGATCATTGAACAATTTGATGACCTCTTCTCGTTCATTTTGACGAAGTAGACCATTATCAACAAAAATAGAAGTTAACTGTTTGCCAATTGCTCGATCGATTAAGGCAGCCGCAACACTAGAATCGACACCGCCACTCAAGCCTAGAATCACTCTTTTAGATCCCACTTGTTGCCGAATTTTTTCCACAGCAATTTCAATAAAATCTCCCATGTCCCAATCTCCATCGCACTTACAGATTGAGAAAAGAAAATTTTTGATGACTTCTACACCCTGCTCAGAATGTTCAACTTCTGGATGAAACTGTAATCCATAAAATTTTCTTTTTACATCTTCAATAGCCGAAAACTGAGAGTTCTCGGTTTGGGCAATTCC
>JABBBW010000092.1:12931-24136 GCA_018607205.1 Opitutales bacterium
TTCCTTGAAATCCTTTAGGAATGCGAACAATTGCATCCCCATGAGAATTCCAAACGGTTAAAGTTTTAGGTAAACCTTTAAATAGCTTTCCACCTTTTTGTATAGATAATTCACTGCGACCATATTCTCGACGGTCACACTTTTTAACCTCACCTCCCAGTAATTTCCCCATTAATTGTAAGCCATAACAAATACCGAGTACTGGTATTCCAAGGGAAAATATCTTTTGCGTGGGCAGTGGGGAATTTTTGGAAAGCACGCTAGCAGGGCCGCCGGATAAGATGATACCCTGAGGGTTCAGCTTCTTTATAACCGATAGTGAAGTATTGTAAGGCAGAACCTTAGAATAAACATTCTGTTCACGAATACGCCTAGCAATTACCTGGGTATATTGTGAACCGAAATCGAGAACCAAAATGGTTTGAGGCATGATTAAGAGTGGGGTTAAATGACAAAAGGGATGATTGATAAGACTAATCCCATGAACCTGCAATCCCTATTCTAAACCGATCAATGTCTCAAACTGATATTTGATCAAAAAATAAAATTGAAGCCACTGAATTGAAGACAAAGTGACCCGATGAAATTGAAATTCTATTTTTTCGCAGATGAATCATCTGCAGTATCATCTTTACTTTCTTCCTCTGAACTATCTTTGTCTGAAGTAGAAGCTTTTTCTGACTTGTTAACTGCTTTCTTAGCCGGTGACTTGGACTTATTTTTTGGCTTAGCTGCTTCTTCTGTATTTGAGGCGGCTTCGGAAGTTTCAACAGAAATGGTCTCTGCTGTGTCGTCTACCTGCTTAGCTTCTTTTTCAGAAGCATCTTTTTCAGTAATACTATCTTTAGACTCTTTAGTTTTTGTTGGTGCCTTCTTTTTCTTAGGCTTCTTTTTAGGTGCTTCCTCAACAAACTCAATAAGTGCCATATCTGCAGCATCTCCAAGACGAGGTAAGGCTAATTTATAGATACGTGTGTAACCACCTTTACGGGAAACGAATTGGTTAACCAATTCGTCAAACAACTTAGTTACAGCTTTTTTGTTACGCAGTCGAGCAATCGCAAGCCTACGGAAATGCATTTTTCGGGCAGAATCTTCAGAACCATGAGCCTTCTTAGCCAAGGTAATTAGTTTTTCGACTGCTGGACGTAAGGCCCTAGCTTTAGCTAAAGTGGTTTTGATGCGTCCGTGCTCAATAAGCGAGCAAGATAGATTGGCCACCAATGAAACTCGGTGGGCTGATTTGACGCCCAACTGATGATTGTGCTTGCGGTGTCTCATGGGGAATAACTACGGGAGAAGTTGATTAATTGGTTGCAGGTTCTAAAAGGCGATTCTCAAACTTCATGCCAAGAGATAGTCCGAGTTGTTCAAGTTTGGCTTTGATCTCGTTAAGAGACTTTTTACCAAAGTTTCGATATTTTAACATTTCAGGCTCAGATTTTGTTGCTAGTTCTCCAACGGTTACAATGTTGGCATTATTAAGACAATTGGCAGCACGAACAGATAGCTCAATTTCATTAACACTCATGCCTAGCAAGTTCTTCAACCTATTTTGTTCCTCACTAACTTGTTTTGTATTACTTTCAAATTCGATTTGCTCTTCGCTTATTTGGTCGAATACATCCAAGTGGTGACGAAGTATAGCAGCTGATTGCTTGAGTGCATCATCTGGAGAAATTCTACCATCAGTATGAATCTCAAGGATTAACTTATCATAATCAGTCATTTGACCAACCCGAGTGTTTTGCACATCGTATTTGACTAGTTTAACAGGACTGTAAAGCGCATCCACATTGATCATACCAATTGGTTGGTTGTCCTCTTTACCATCCTCACCTAAGCAAAAACCACGACCAACAGTAACATTCAATTCGGCAAATACTTTTTGTTTCCGGTCGGTAGTCAGAATTACCTGTTCTGGATTTATTATCTCAATGCCTTCTATTGGAGAAATATCGCCAGCGGTTACTACCCCTTCTTTTTCAACATCCAGTGTGATGACAACAGCCTCTGCCTTGTGACTTATGATAAGTACTTTTTTAAGATTAAGCACGATATCAGTAACATCTTCAACAACACCATCCACACTCTGGAACTCATGTTGCACTCCATCCATCTTTACTGAAGAGATGGCAGCACCTTCTATTGAACTAAGAAGAACGCGACGGAAGGCATTACCTACGGTATGTCCGTAGCCAGTTTCGAAAGGATCGGCAATAAACTTTGCAAACTTATCTGTAGCAGTTTCTTCCTCTTTGATTAAACGGTTTGGTAGCTCGAATTTTCCAAGTCTTGTAGCCATGGTAATAGTCGGTTTTGGGTATAGTTAAAAAATTAGCGACTGTAAAACTCAACGACGAGTTGTACATTAATACTTTGTTCAAGTTCATCAGGCTGAGGCAGCCTAGACACTGTGCATTGCAGGGAGTCAGATTTAACCTCTAGCCATGGTGGGGTGTTATTGTATTGTGAACCATCCAAGTTACGGGTTGCTACTTGGCGAGAGGATGTTTTTTCACGGACGGTCAAATCATCACCAACAGAAACGACAAAACTTGCAATATCTACTTTTTTACCGTTCACCAACAAATGTCCGTGGTTTACAAATTGACGAGCTGCTTGGCGAGTCTTAGCGAAACCAGATCGGTATACCACATTATCAAGACGCGTTTCCAAATAAGTAAGAAAGTTTTCACTAGTTATACCAGGTCTTCTTTTTGCTTTCTGAAAAAGATTACGGAATTGCTTTTCGGTAAGGCCGTACATCATGCGCAACTTTTGCTTTTCCAAAAGTCTGGCACTGTAATCGCTTGCTTTCCTGCGGAAATTAGCTCCGTGTTGTCCAGGAGGGTAGGTACGGCGCTCAAAAGATTTATTCGCAGGAAAAATCGCCATTCCAAAACGGCGATTTATGCGAGTGGTAGGTCCTGTATATCGTGACATTTTAAATTAAGGTAAGGTAGGGGGAAAAGTTAAACCCGACGTCTTTTGGGTGGCCGACAGCCGTTATGGGGAACAGGAGTTACATCAATAATAGCGGAAACATTGAAACCCAAGCTTTGCAAAGCTCTTATTGCAGAATCTCGACCCATACCTGGACCTTTAACCTTTACTAAAACTTCCTTCATTCCGTGAGACATTGCAACTTTCCCGGCATCCTGTGTTACAATTTGTGCTGCGTATGCAGTAGATTTTCTAGAGCCTCTGAAATTGCATTTTCCAGAGCTTGACCAAGAAATTACATTACCCTTTATGTCGGTAAAAGAAACCTTGGTATTATTAAAAGTAGCAACCACATAACATATTCCAGAAGTTATATTCTTACTACCCTTAGCCTTTCGTATCTTTACCTGTTCTATATTAGCACCAAGCAAATCGGCGGCAGATTCTTCCTTTTTTTCAGGTTTTGCTTCTTTTGTTTGGTCTGATGCGGGACTGGCACTTTCACTAGCAGTTTTGGCTGACTTTTCGTCAGCATCAGGAGTAGCCTGATCCTCATTAATTACTTTTTCTTCTTCGGTCATGAAAATTGGGGTTGGAAAGGGTTTAACTCTTACGGACTACGCCAACGGTTTTGCGGCCACCTTTGCGAGTTCGTGCATTGGTTATTGTACGCTGTCCACGAACAGGTAAACCTCTTTGGTGCCTAAGTCCGCGGTAACTACGTATGCTTTGTAAGCGCTTGAGATTATTGGTTATTTGGCGACGAAGGTCACCTTCAACCATAACTTTATTATCGATTATATAATTACTTATAAGACTAAGGTCTTGTTCCGATAACTCTTGAGTCCGTTTATCAGGATCGATTCCTGTTTCCTCAAGAATTTTATGTGCTCTGGTTGGTCCAATTCCGTAAACATAACGCAATGAGTATGCAATTTTTTTACGGTTTGGAATATCTACTCCTAATAATCTGGCCATAATTTTATATTTTTAAAGATTACAAATTTTTTAGACTCCCTTAAAAAAGTAAGCGAGCAACCCAAATGCAAATAGTGCAATTGAAATGATAATGAGAGGTCTCCACTGAGCTTCAAAGTCTTTTAGTTCAAGAGATTCAATACCTCTGTTCGAAGTGGCGGAACGACCACGAATTCTCCCTTTACGAAGAAATCCGTCATAATGTCTCTGTAGCAAAAATGTCTCTATTTGACGCATAGTATCAAGCACTACACCAACAATAATTAACATTCCAGTACCTCCAAAAAATGTGGCTACATTGTAAGAAACATTGGCTGTCTTGAATATAAAGTCAGGAAAAACGGCAATGATAGTTAAGAAAATTGCACCAGCTAATGTTAGCCGAGTCATCACAAAATCCAAGAACTTTGCAGTATGCTCACCTGGCCTTACACCTGGAACATAACCACCATTCTTCTTTAAATCATCAGCAATCTGAACGGGTTTAAACATTATTGATACCCAAAAGTAACTGAATACGAGTATCAGACCACCATAAACTAAGTAGTAAAACCACCCACGGCCAGCAAACGCATTTGCTAAGTCTATTGCCCAGTTTGTTTCATTGGGCGAATCAGCGATAGCTGCACCTAATGTTCTTAGAAGTTGTGCGGGGAACATAAGAATAGCACTAGCAAATATTACTGGCATTACTCCTGCATAATTAACTTTCAAAGGTAGGAAGGAACTTTGCCCGCCAAAGACCTTTCTTCCAACCATTCGCTTAGCATATTGTACTGGTATTTTCCGCTGTGCTTGTGTAACCGCAATAATTCCACCTACAACCAAGAGAAACAATCCAATCATAAGTGCCGCCTTTACAATAACCATATTGTCATCAGCAGGTGCAAGAAAAACTAATGAATATGCGTCTGCTAAAGCTTTGGGAAGATCAGCAAGTATCCCAACGGTTATGAGTAAGGAAATTCCATTTCCAATACCTCTTTGCGTAATTTGTTCGCCTAGCCACATAAGGATAAGAGAACCTGTTGTAAGAAAGATGATAGTGTTGATCAGAAACAGGCTTTGAGAAGAAGCGACAACAATATTGCCAAGAGGTTGGCCGTCTAAACCAATTTCAGAAGGGTTAAAGCCTGTTATCAAACTCCCGGGACTATCTCGTAAAGCAACAGCTAACAGTCCACCTTGAACAAGGCAGATTATAATTGTAAGGTATCTTGTGTATTGGGATATTTTTTGTCTGCCTGGTTCACCTTCCTGCTGCAACCTAGCAAGATGTGGGAATACCGCTCCCATAAGTTGCATAATAATAGAGGCACTTATGTAGGGCATGATACCTAAAGCAAAAAGAGCACCATTGAGAAGGGCACCACCAGTAAACATATTGTAGAAACCTAATATATCGTTTCCACCGGTATCACTACGGGTTTGCTCCCTAAGTTCAAAAAACTCCTTTATCGGTGAAGGATCAACTCCAGGTAAAGGTATATTAGCTCCAACTCTCGCAATGAACAACAAAGCCAAAGTAAAGAAAATCTTCTGCCTAAGCTCAGGTATTTTTAAAGAGTTGGTGAAAGCAGAGAGCATCTGAAAATTAGGCTAAGGTCACACTACCGCCAGCAGCTTCAATTTTCTTGGCAGCTGAAGCGGAGGCAAAATTCACTTCTACCTGTAGAGCTTTTGAAATATCTCCTGATCCGAGAATTTTTACAAACTTAGCATTCGAGCGAACTAGACCAGCGTCTTTAAGAGTGGCAAGATTAACCTTGTCCGAATTAAAATCAGAAAGTTTACTAAGATTTACAACCGCTATATCGGTTTGAAAACGAGTACGATTGAATCCTCTCTGGGGAAGTTTTCTATACAAAGGCATTTGTCCTCCCTCAAATCCTGCTCGAAGAGAGTAGCCAGAGCGAGCTCCAGCACCTTTGTGACCACGGCAACAAGTTTTCCCGTGTCCATTTCCTTCACCCCTGCCCAATCTTCTTTTATTGCGATTTGCACCAGATGGTAAGTTATGTTCTTTCATAAAAGTATAAACAAAAAAGATTAAGAGCTGGCAGGCACAACAGGAATTTCAACTTCACTAGTAAATGAAGGGCCTTTTACAGTCTCGCCTCTAATTAAAGAAATTTGTTCGGCAGTCCGAAGGTCTTGTAAGCCCTTCATGGTAGCTGCAACAACAGATAATGGATTGTTTGAACCGAGTGACTTTGATAATATGTTCTTAACGCCAGCAGCCTCAAGGACTGCACGAACACCGCCACCTGCAATGATCCCAGTTCCCTTTCTCGCAGGCTTTAAGAGAACCTTACCGCCATCGAAATTAGATAGTATGGAATGAGGTATCGTTTCACCTGCAAGTGAAACTGACTGCATTGACTTTTTTGCTTTTTCAGTACCTTTACGAATCGCATCCGGAACCATTTGAGCCTTCCCATAACCGTAACCGACATTACCCTTTTGGTCGCCGACTACAACCAGGGCCGCAAAGCTAAATCTGCGCCCACCCTTTACGACTTTTGCGCAACGATTTACATGCACTACTTTTTCAAAAAGTTCATCCTCCTCAGAAACAACTTTATCTGGGGACTTACGAGATTTATTTCTTTTATCAGCCATTACTATTAAAACTCCAATCCTGCTTTACGAACCGTATCAGCAAAAACTTTTACACAACCATGATATTTTCTTCCTGAGCGGTCAAAAACAAGAGTTTTGTATCCAGCATCCTTAAGGCGTTTACCAATAATAGCACCAACCTTTTCGGATCCAGATAAATTAGGTAGACTACTTTTCAACTCTTTCTCATTAGTTGAAACAGATAACAAAGTATTCGAGGATTCATCATCAATACATTGAGCATGAATATTTTTATTGGTAAATCGGACGGTTAAGCGTGGACGATTTTGAGTACCAACAATTTTCTTGCGAATGCGCCACCTTCTTTTCTGTAGAAGTTCTCTTTTTTTTCCTAAATTCATAATATCTTAATTAAGCTGATTTCTTACCTTCTTTGCGACGGACATAATCCCCAACAATGCGAACACCTTTTCCCTTGTAAGGTTCGACAGGGTAGTAATTTTTAATTTCTGCAGCTAATTGACCTACCTTTTGCTTGTCAGAACCTTCTACATGAATCTTAACATTATCAGCCACAGTAACACTGACCCCTTCCGGAATTAAGTGATTGATCGGGTGGGAGTAACCAAGTTCTAGGCCTACTTCAGTACCCTTAACCGCTGCTCGAAAACCAACACCTTCAATTAACAAATCCTTACTGTAAGGTGTGACTACACCTATGACCATATTAGCGATTAACGAACGTATTGTGCCTTGAAGAGCACGAGTTCCTCTGTTTTGGTCCTTTGGTTTAACAATGATTTCCTGTTCGGAAATGTCCAAGCTTACTGAATCATTAAGGTCTTGTACTAACTCCCCCTTTGGTCCTTTAACTTTAACAACATTTTTTTCCGTAGTAACACTGACACCTGATGGTATTTGTATGGGTAAATTTCCTATTCTGCTCATAATAAAATCTCCTACCAAACGCTGCAAAGTAACTCGCCGCCGAGTTTTTCTTTCCGAGCAGTTCGATTATCAATAATTCCTTGTGGTGTACTGATAATAGAGATACCAAGACCACCCAAAACGCTAGGAATATCTCTATAGCCACAATAAGACCTGCGACCTGGAGTACTGATTCGATTGATGCCTTTTATTGCATGTTTACCTGAAACATATTTTAACTGGATCTCGATCGACTTAAACCCCTTCTCATTTGCAGCTTCTCTGCAATCAGTAACAAACCCTCGGTCCTTGAGAACTTTGGCCAATCCAGCTCGAAGATTAGAATGCGGATAAGAACAACTAGACTTTCCAGCTAAACCAGCATTTCGAATTACTGTAATAAAATCTCCTATGGTATCGTGAACAGACATAATGTATAAAATAATTAAGGGTTACCAAGAAGCTTTAATCACACCGGGAACTTTGCCTTGAAGTGCAAGTTCACGAAAGGAAATACGAGATAGTCCAAACTTGCGTAATACCGCTCGAGGTCTACCAGTGAGAGAACAGCGATTGACGAGACGCACAGGTGATGAGTTTTTTGGTAGTTTGGTTAACTTAGCCTGAGCAATGTAAAAATCCTCTTCACTCGTATTAGGATCGGATAAAACCTTTTTCAAAGCCTCACGTTTTGCAGAATAGCGAGCGACCATTTTAGCCCGCTTCACATTTCTTTGTATTGCTGATTTCTTAGCCATAGTAGTAAAATTTGTAGTTTAAGCAGCTTTTTCTGTAGTTTGAGATGCCTGTTTACGAAAAGGCATGCCGAGAAGTTGAAGGAGTTCCATACCTTCCTCATCGTTTTTTGCAGTCGTTGTAATGCAAATATCTAAGCCTACATTGACTCGTTGTCTCTCAACATTGATTTCAGGGAAAATACTGTGATCAGTTACACCTAAGGAATAATTTCCATTTCCGTCTAGTTTCGCACGAACTCCACGAAAATCACGAATGTTAGGTAAAGAAATGGCTATGAGGCGGTAAAGGAATTCCCACATTTGATTACCCCTTAAAGTTACCTTGACCCCGACCGGCATTCCTTGCCGTAACTTAAAGTTAGATACACTAATTTTTGCCTTAACAACAACCGGAGCCTGTCCGGATATGTTGGCAATGTCATTTCTAAGATCCTTAACTCCATTTTTATCCATTTCAGCACCAAAAGAGGAATTAAGCACAATCTTTTCAATTTTAGGTACTTGATGCACATTTACAAAATCCAACTTTTTCATTAAAGCGGGAACGACAGTTTTGGTGTAAACTTCTTTTAATTCTGGAGTATTCATGACTGATTTGAAGGTAGATCAGCTTGCCTTTTTGACATTTGATAAATGGATAGATGCCTCTCTCTCGACAATCGAACCTTGAGGGTTATCTTGAGTTTTTCTTTCGTGCTTCTTTACGAGGTTTACTCCCTCAACTAAAACACGGTTTTTTTCACGTAGGACTTCAAGGATTTTTCCCTTGCTGCCTTTGTGGTCGCCAGCAATTACGACGACTTCATTACCTTTTTTTAATTTGTTAGCCATATTTAAAGTACTTCAGGTGCAAGAGATATGATTTTCATAAACTTTTGGCGCAGTTCTCTAGCTACAGGGCCAAATATACGGGTTCCCTTAGGAGATCCATCGTTGTTCACAATAACACATGCGTTTTCGTCAAATCGAAGGTAACTTCCATCACGTCGCCTCATAGGAGATTTCGTGCGAACAACAACAGCTCGTACGACACTACCTTTTTTAACCGAAGCATCCACAGAACTCTCCTTTACATGACAAACAATTATATCACCCACACCGGCTGTATTCTTAAGTTGTCCAAGACGACGAATCATACGGACTTGCTTGGCACCAGTATTGTCGGCCACTTGTAATCTGCTAAGTAATTGAATCATGGTGATGTTTTAGATAGTGGGTGCCTTTTCAATCAATTCCAATACACGCCAACGCTTAAGTTTGCTCAAAGGACGGGAAGAAACAATTCGTACCTTGTCACCCACATTTGAGAGGTTTTCTTCATCATGAGCATGTACAGTTGTTTTCCGACGAATTTCTTTTTTGTACAAGGGGTGGGGGGTTTTGTATTCATAAACCACCTTGATGGACTTATCACCCGTCTTCGAACGAACAATTCCGATTAACTGCTTTCGATCGTTTCTTTTTGTATTTTCAGTCATTTAAAATCTTTAAGTTGTTTGATTTTTTGCAACCTGGAGTTGGGTTAACAGTCTGGCACGATCTCTTCTAATCGATTTGATCATATGAGGTTTCTCAACCTGTCCAGTTTGTTTCCGTACTTGAAGTTGGAGAAGCTCCTCACCAAGTTCCCTAAGTTTCTTTTCAATTTCCTGTGAGGATAGATCTATAATTTCAGACATTTTCATACTTAATCTAGTAGGAACGTGCTCGAGTAACTAAACGGCAACGAAAGGGAAGTTTAGCATCTGCTAATCCCAACGCTTCACGAGCTAATGTAAGCGAGCAACCTGCAATTTCAAAAAGCACATGACCGGGCTTAATAACAGCAACCCAATGATCAACTGGGCCCTTCCCTTTACCTTGGCGAGTTTCAGCAGGTTTCTTGGTGACGGGTTTATGAGGGAATACCCTAATCCAAACTTTTCCTTTACGCTTTAGGTGGCGGTTAATAGTCACACGAGCAGCCTCAATTTGATTAGATGTCATTCTTCCACGTGAAAGCGATTGGATTCCGAATTCGCCGAAAGCAACTGTGTTGCCTCTTGAAGCAGAACCACGAATCCTGCCTCTGTGGACTTTTCTGTATTTTGTACGTGATGGTAAGAGTTTAGGCATAAGACAATTGGTTTAGAAAATTTTATCTTCGTCCTTAAGGCATATCCAGCATTTGATACCAATAATACCGTATACTGTATTTGCTTCGACTAGTCCGTAATCAATATTCTCGCGTAAAGTATGTAGAGGTACTCGGCCTTCACGCTGTTGTTCGGTTCTAGCAATGTCAGCACCAGCTAAACGGCCTGCGCATTGAATCCTTATTCCCTCTGCACCCATTGACATAGTCGTTTGTACAGCTTTTTTCATCGCTCTTCGAAAAGCAATTCTGCGCTCAAGTTGAAGTGCGACACTTTCTGCTACTAAAGAAGCTACTAAATCGGGCTTCTTAATTTCTTGAATTTCTAAACGTACTTCTTTCCCAACTGTACGATTTAAGGAATCCCTAAGGGAATCAAGTTCTTGACCCTTCCTGCCGATCACAATACCTGGACGAGCAGACCAAATAGTAACACGAGTCCGGGTAGATGCTCTTTCGATTACAATACGAGGAACAGAAGCATAACGAAGTTTCTTTTCTAAAAACCCGCGTATAGCATTATCTTCTTTCATAAAAGAAGCGTACTCGAACTTATTGGCGTACCAACGAGCACTCCAATTTCTACGAACGCTTAATCTAAAACCGATAGGATTTACTTTTTGTCCCATATCTTAAATTTTCTCGTCAGTTAAAGTTATACGCAAATGACTCATGCGTTTTTTGTATGGATGAGCGGAACCTCTTGCACAGGGACGGAAACGCTTTAATGCTGGCCCCTCCTCGACTATTGCTTCGCTAATAAAAAGATCGTCCGCGTTTAAGTTGGCATTATTTTCGGCATTTGCCATGGCGGATTTCAAAGTTTTGTCGAGCATACGAGCAGCTTTACGAGGAATATATTTTAAAAGAGACAAACCC
>JABBBW010000092.1:24146-37402 GCA_018607205.1 Opitutales bacterium
GAGACAGACCCTCAGTTGCTTTGCGACCGGGTAAAACTCTGGCAACTTCACGCGCTTTCTTAGGAGAAATCCTTATATATTTGGAGTATGATTTTATTTCCATATCTACTTTTGTGTATGAGGATTATGAGACTTAAAGGTACGTGTAGCAGAAAACTCACCCAACTTATGACCAACCATGTTTTCAGAAACATAGACTGGTAAAAAGTTCTTGCCGTTGTGAACAGTGAAATTAAGCCCTACAAAGTCTGGAGTAATTGTGGAACGGCGAGACCATGTTTTGATCGGTTTGCGATCACCGCTATCTTGAGCTTTTTGCACCTTCTTAATAAGATGAGGGTCAACGAAGAAACCTTTTTTAATAGATCTTGTCATAATAAATTATTTTACCCGGCGACCATTTCTACGAGTAATGATCATTGAATTAGATTGTTTAGACTTCTTTCGAGTCGGAAACCCTTTAGAAAGTTGACCCCATGGAGATGATGGATGACCACCGCCAGAAGTCTTACCTTCACCACCACCCATAGGATGATCAACGGGATTCATAGCAACACCACGTACTCTTGGTCGACGACCTTTCCAACGATTTCTTCCCGCTTTACCGATTGTAGCTTTTTGATGATTACTATTACCGACAGCACCGATTGTAGCTCGGCAATTTGACTTAACTAAACGAATTTCACCACTTGGAATTTTTAATGAAGCAGAATCTCCATCGATAGAAATTAAACGGGCTTCGCTTCCTGCAGATCTACAAATTTTTGCACCTGCACCTGGAAGCATTTCTACGCAGTGGACTTTTGTGCCCATAGGCAAAAATTTTAAGGGCATAGCATTTCCTGTTTTGAACTCAATACAATCATTGGAGCTCAATAATACATGCCCAACTTCAACTTGTTCAGGTGCTAATATATAGGCTTTGTCACCATCATTGTATTGGATAAGAGCAAGGTTTGCAGTACGATTAGGATCGTATTCAATAGCAATAACTTCTGAAGGTTGATTAACGCGTTCTCTACGAAAATCAATTTGACGATAAAGCCTCTTGTGCCCACCTCCTCTACGCCTGCTTGTGATACGACCGTAGCTGTTTCTTCCCTTTTTCCTATGATGACCGGAGGTTAAGGATTTTTCAGGTCTCTTCTTTGAAAGCTCCTGTTTATTTTTAAGATAAAATCGACCGCTAGGGGTAACGGGTTTTTGTTGTAAAATAGCCATGTTAAAATTCTCCTATTAAGCGAGGTCAATACTGTCGCCAGCTTTCAGGGTAATAATAGCTTTCTTACTCAGAGCAGTGTAACCGAGTTTACCTCTGCGCATTCGATCACGTTTAGTCTTTGGTTTTTGAATCAAAGTATTAACCTTGTTAACCTTAACACCAAAAGTCTGCTCAATCGCATTTTTGACATTAGTCTTAGTAGCCTGTGGATAAACAGAAAACACATACTGGTTTAAATTTGCCGAAAGCATGGTAGCTTTTTCTGTTAGCAAAGCTTCTTTTAGGATAGTTACAGGCTCTTTCATGAATTATCGCTTTGAGAGTTAGATATTTTGGCAACTAAAGAATTAATTCCTTGTAAACTTGAAACCACTTGCTTGGTCCCAACCAAGTCGAGTGCATTTACATCAATCGATTTACTAAGTTTAATTTTTGGTAAATTTCGAGCAGCTAAACTAATATTTTTATCAAAGTTTTCTCCTATGATAAGGGTTTTACCATCCGCACCAATCGTTTTGAGAAGACTAGCAAAATCTTTGGTTTTGTGAGATTTAACAGACCAATCCTCAATAAGAGAAATCGAACCATCAGAAGCAAGATCTACCAAAGCACGAGTTAGTGCTAACTTACGAACTTTACCATTAACTTTCTGGGAGTAAGAGCGTGGCTTGGGGCCAAAAGCAACACCACCTCCTCTACGCTGTATCGCGTTTTTATCACCAGCACGACCAGTACCGAGACCTTTCTGGCGGTAGATTTTTTTGCCAGAACCAGCAACTTCAGCACGCGTCTTCGTAGATGCATTACCTTGCCGTAGGTTTGCCCTGACTGCTAGTACACATTGGCGCAAAGCATCAACACCTTTTCCGTCTTCTAGAGAAGGGAAATTTTCAATAGTCGTTTCTTTTGATGAAGAACCGTCTGATTTAAACAATTTTAATTTCATCTTAAAATTCTACTTGGAGGTCTTGAGTTTTTTAGCCACACGGATGGATAAAATTCCACCTTTATGACCTGGAATGCTGCCCTTAATTAATATTAAGTTTTTCTCAGGAATAGTTTTTACAACCTTAAGGTTTTGGGTAGTGCGCTGCACATCACCCATATGACCAGGCATTTTCTTATTCTTAAAAACACGACCTGGCCATTGGCAAAGACCATAAGATCCACCACGACGGTGAAACATAGAACCATGAGAAGCAGGACCTCCTCCGAAATTCCATCTTTTAACCACGCCCTGAAATCCTTTTCCTTTGGTCGTTGATACAACATCAACCATTGAAATATCAGCAAAGTCAGTCACTGTAATAGAGTTACCTGCCTCGAATTGATGATCAACTGGGAGCCGGAACTCTTTAGATAACTGCTGGGGTTCAGCCTTTGCTTTAGCAGCATGTCCCTTAGATGCACGGTTTGCTTTATTGGGACTTTTACCCTTTGGGTTGTAACCAATTTGTACAGAGGCGTAACCATCTGATTCAACTGTTTTCACTTGAAGAACTGGACATGGACCAGCTTCAATTATGGTTACAGGGACAAGGTTATTGTCTTCGTCGTAGACTTGGGACATCCCAAGCTTTTTTCCTAAAAGTTCAAGTTTCATTCTTTAAGCGGCAGGCGAACTTAAGTTCTTTGAGACCTGCTTTAAAGGGGTTTAGAGTTAATTAATTAGATAGAGAGGAGAATGATTAAACGTTGATGCTGATTTCAACGCCTGCAGGCAAGTTTAACTTTTTTAGTTCGTCAACAGTCTGTACGGTTGGCTCAATTATATCGATAAGTCTTTTGTGAGTACGAAGCTCAAATTGATCCATAGACTTTTTATCAACATGAGGGGAGCGATTAACTGTGTATCGTTCGATTCTTGTTGGCATAGGAATTGGCCCGGCAACACGTGCGCCTGTTCGTTTTGCTGTATCTACAATATCAGATGCAGACTGATCAATTACTCGGTAATCGAAACCTTTTAATTTAATGCGTATTTTGTGTCCGTTCATAATTTAGCTTCTTGCTGGTTCGCGAGAAGAGGTTTCAACGATATTCTGAATTAGGCTTTGTGGTACCTGATCAAAGTGAGAAGGAGTCATAGAATAATCCGCCCTTCCGGAGGATAGTGATCGCATGTCTGTTGAATACCCAAACATGTTTTCGAGAGGTACAAAGGCATCAATGATACAAACAGTGCCACGAGATTCCATGCCTTGGATCTGTCCGCGACGACGATTTAAGTCTCCAATTAATTCACCCTGATATTCATCAGGTGTGGAAACTTCAACTTTCATGATAGGTTCTAAAAGAATTGGTGTAGCTTTCTTCATGGCATCCTTGAATGCAAAAATGCCTGCCATCTTGAAAGCCATTTCAGATGAATCGACATCATGAAAGGACCCATCAACAAGTGAGACCTTAAAATCGATTACAGGATACCCAGCAATTACACCACCTTGAGCAGCTTCTTTTATACCATCCAAGGTAGGCTTGATAAACTCTTTAGGTATAGATCCACCAACGATCTTGTTTTCCAATTCAATACCTTTACCCTTTTCCAAACTCTCGATTTGAATTACTGCATGGCCATACTGTCCACGACCACCTGATTGACGAACAAACTTACCAACACCCTCGGAAGAGGAAGTAATTGTTTCACGATATGCGATTTGGGGTTTGCCGGCAGTAGCTTCAACCTTAAATTCACGGAACAGGCGATCTCTGATAATATCAAGATGTAGTTCACCCATACCTGCTATAATCGTTTGACCAGTTTCCTCATTACTTGAAAGACCAAATGTAGGATCTTCTTCGGAAAGCCTCTGCAAACCAATTGACATCTTTTCCTGATCTGCCTTGGTTGCAGGCTCAATAGACATGGAGATCACTGGCTCAGGAAATGTTGGTGGTTCGAGGCGGAGGTCTAAAGATTTGTCGCAAAGTGTATCACCTGTAACAACATCTTTGACTCCGATTAAAGCACAAATATCACCTGAATAAGCGACATCAATGTCCTCACGGGCATCAGCTTTCATAATCATAAGCCTCGACACACGTTCTGACTTACGAGTACGGGGATTATAAAGTGTAGAGCCCTTCTTTAATGAACCTTGATAAACACGATAAAAAACTAACTTACCAACGAATGGATCTGTCATGAGCTTGAAGGCAAGCCCAGCAACTTGCTTAGAATCATCAGGTGCTACTTCGACAGGGTTTTCGTCAGAATCCTCGCCTTTCATCGGTGGTAGATCTAAAGGGCAGGGAAGATAATCAACCACTGCATCCATCAACATTTGAACACCTTTATTCTTAAATGCACTACCAGGAATTACCCCAACAAACTTAATTGAAACAGTAGCTTTACGAATTGCTAGGCGCAGTTCATCTTCAGAAATATCCTCACCCTCAAGGTATTTGTTGGCAATATCGTCATCAAAGTCAGATACCGCTCCAATTAAAGATTCTCGATACTCATTAGCCTGATCAATTTGATCAGAGGGAATTTCAACGGTATCAAACTTAACACCACTTTCATCGCTTTCGTCGTAAATGTAGGCAACCATTTTAACGAGATCAATCAAACCCTTAAAGTTCTCCTCAGCACCTATTGACAGAAAGAGGGGATGTGCATTTGCTCCAAGTTTATCTCGCATGGTCTGGAGGGCAGACAAAAAGTCCGACCCCATACGGTCCATCTTGTTGATAAAGGCAAGTCGAGGAACATGGTATTTATCCATTTGCCGCCAAACAGTCTCAGATTGGGGCTGTACGCCCTCAACTGATGTAAATACTGCTACAGCTCCGTCTAAAACTCTTAGGGATCTCTCAACTTCAGCAGTAAAATCTACGTGACCCGGAGTATCTATTATATTGATACGGTGATCAATTCCTGCGTATGGTCCCTCCGACGTAGTCCAACCACAAGAAATAGCAGCAGATGTAATCGTAATTCCACGTTCTCTCTCTTGCTCCATCCAGTCTGTGGTAGCGTTGCCTTCATGGACTTCACCGATTTTGTGCACAACACCTGAATAAAACAAAACTCTTTCAGTACATGTGGTTTTCCCAGCATCAATGTGTGCTGCAATACCAATGTTACGAGTGTGCTCTAAGATTGTATTACGAATCGAAGAATTAGCTGGAGAGGGTTCTAGTACTGCGGTCATGACAAAAATTACCAGCGCAAATGAGCAAAAGCACGATTAGCCTGAGCCATTTTATGAGTTTCCTCACGTTTTTTTACAACAGACCCAGTGTTGTTGTAAGCATCGATAAGTTCGTTTGCTAAAGCTTCTGCCATTGGGGTGCCCTTGCGACCTGAAGCAGCATTTACAACCCAACGAAAAGCAAGGCTTTGTTGGCGTTCAAATGCTACCTCAATTGGAACTTGATAAGTAGCACCACCGACTCGTCGACTCTTTACCTCAATTTTTGGGCGAATGTTTTCAAGTGCACCCAAGACAAGATCGACAGGGTTTCCTTTTTCTAATTTCTCAGCCATCTTTTCGATAGCGGTGTATACGACACGTTGAGCAACAGATTTTTTCCCGCTAAACATAACCATATTTATCAAGGAACTGATTAAAGTACTTCCGTGGCGGGGATCAGGGAGCACAGGGCGCTTGTTAGCTTGACGACGACGAGACATAATAAATCAACTTTTAGGTTTTTTAACTCCGTACTTAGAACGGCTACGGCGTCTTTTCTCAACACCTTGACAGTCTAAGGTGCCACGAACAATGTGATAGCGAACACCATTTAAGTCCTTCACTCTTCCTCCTCGCAACAGAACTATACTGTGCTCCTGCAAGTTGTGACCTTCGTCTGGAATGTAAGCAATAACTTCATAACCAGTAGTCAAGCGGACTTTAGCCACTTTTCGTACAGCCGAATTTGGTTTCTTTGGAGTACGTGTAGTTACTTGAACACAAACACCCCTACGAAAAGGACAGGCCTTTAAAGCAGGAGACTTCGTCTTAGATTTTTGCAAACGACGATTTTTTCGTACCAATTGATTGATCGTGGGCATAGTGAATATTTGAGGGTAAAGGATCTAAAGTAAATTTTATTTCAGTAAGATCAAGCTATAAATGAACAGTGTGTGAAATTAGGCGGTCATCGATTCGGTGGCAGCAGCACCAAGTGTGTCTACTTTCATGCGTCTCCATTTCGGCAAGCCTGTACCGGCAGGAATCAAATGCCCCATTATCACATTCTCTTTGAACCCGTTCAAATCATCAACTTTTCCAAGAGTTGCTGCATTGGTTAACACCTTAGTCGTTTCTTGAAACGATGCGGCAGAAATAAAACTGTCTGTTTCTAGTGATGCTTTGGTAATTCCAAGTAATATTGGTTCGGCTTCAGCAGGCTTACCTCCTTTTTGAGCAATAGATTCATTTGTATCCAAGAAAGCGAATCTGTCCACTTGATCGCCCCAGAACAATTCTGCATCACCCGGATCAGTGATACGAATTTTAAAGAGCATGCGTGAAATGATAACTTCCAAATGTTTATCATTAATTGTAACACCTTGCAAACGATAGACCTTTTGAATCTCTTCTATCAAGTACTCCTGAACCGCAGAAGGTCCTAATATCTCAAGTATCTCGTGTGGATCCTTTGCCCCCTCGGTAATTAATTGACCCTTATGAACCATGTCACCGTGTTGAACCAGAACATGCTTACCATGCGGGATGAGATGTTCTTCAACTTGACCGGTATCCTCATTGGTAACTAATAGACGCTTTTTAGAGCGCAAAGTTCCTGCTTCAGTAATAATACCATCAATCTTCGCCATTTGACCAACATTGGCTTCTTTGGGTCTGCGGGCTTCAAATAGTTCAGCCACACGCGGTAAACCACCTGTGATATCTTGAGTTTTGGAAGCTTGACGAGGAGTTTTAGCGATAATAGACCCCGCATCAATACGCGTACCCTCATCAACGGCAACTTGAGCTCCGGTTGGTACCGAATAAGTAGCGATTGCCTTGCCTGAAGAATCTTTGACTATGATCTGGGGGTTCAAATCTTCCTTGTGTTCAATCACAACCATTGATTTACCCCCCGAAGCATCCTTTTCAACTTTGGTGGTTACGCCAGGTAGCATATCTTCAAAACCAATCATTCCTTTCTTCTCAGAAAGAATAGGGATATTGTATGGATCCCATTGAGCAAGTAGTGTGGATTCTGCTACATCTTCATTATCCTTAAAATGAAGAAGAGCTCCGGCAGGAACAGGATAGTCATCTACAATCCGTCCGTCAGGGTCTAAAATTTGAATAGATCCAGTTTTGTTGAGGGTTACTTGCTGGCCATTGGCCAAAGTTACTAATCGTAAACCGACAAACTTAAGTTTTCCGGCTTTTCTGATGTGGATAACAGGCTCTTCTCTGCCCGCACTTGCAATTCCCCCAATATGGAAGGTACGCATTGTTAACTGAGTACCAGGTTCTCCAATAGATTGTGCAGCAATAATTCCTACAGCCGAACCTTCTTTAACCAATGCATTAGTGGAGGGATCAATCCCGTATTCCAGAGAAGTCATCCCGTTTTTAATACGAGTTGATAGAGGTGACATAACTCGTACCCGAGTAATTCCCGAAGCGTCCAAATTATCTGCTATATCTTCTGTTATAAGAGATCCGGAAGAAACTAAAGTTTCACTAGGATTAGAAGGATTGGCAATATCTTCCGAAGAGTAACGTCCAATGACTCGATCTCGTAATGGTACAATTTCATTGTCACCTTCCATAATCGCTTTTTTGACGACTCCATCTCTCCGACCATCGTCCTTCATGGCAATAACACAATCCATTGCCACATCACAGAGTTTCCTAGTTAAATATCCAGCGTCAGCTGTCTTAAGGGCAGTATCTGCTAGACCCTTTCGAGCTCCGTGAGTGGACATGAAATATTCCAAAACAGAAAGTCCTTCACGGAATGATGACAGAATTGGTTGTTCAATAATCTCACCAGAAGGTTTAGCCATTAATCCGCGCATTCCACAAAGCTGACGAACCTGCTGCCTATTTCCCCGAGCCCCCGAATCCATCATTAGGTATACAGGGTTAATGGTATCTTTGCCCAAGTTGTCTTCAAGAGAAGTAAAAACATTCTTTGCAATGTCATCCGTCGCAGTTGTCCAAACATCAATAATCTTATTATGCCTTTCGCCACGAGTAATAATGCCTTTCCTGAATTGATCTTCAATTTTATCAATTTCTTTTCGTGCTACGACAATACGGTCTTTTTTCTCATCTGGTATTATCATATCAAAAATACCGATGGAAATACCCGCTTTGGTAGCCATCTCAAAACCCATTTCTTTGAGTTTATCCAGGGCATTTATGGTACTTGCCTTTCCGGTTAAACGATAGGTTTCCAAGATTAAATCCCCTAAATCACCTTTGAGTGCAGGCTTATTAAAAAATCCAAGTTCTTCAGGCCAAATGGTGTTAAAAAGTACTCGACCAACAGTTGACCTAACAACGCTCCTCCCGGGAATACCGAAATGAGTGGTCTTTCCCTTGTCGGGATTTTGCAGATCAATCCAATCGTGAAGGTTTAGAGCTCCGTCCTGCAACGCACTCAGCGCTTCTTCAAGAGATCCGATTATAGGAACTCTTACATTTTCCGCAGGCATCTCTTTCTTGGGGTTCATAGTAAGAAAGTAGGATCCAAGTACAATATCCTGAGAAGGAGTAAGAATCGGTTTCCCGCTGGATGGAGAAAAGATATTGTGGGATGCCATCATTAACAATTTAGCCTCCATGATTGCTTCAACTGAAAGCGGCACATGCACGGCCATCTGATCTCCATCAAAGTCGGCATTATATGCTGTACAAACCAACGGGTGAACACGGATGGCATTACCCTCGATTAAAACTGGCTCGAAAGCTTGAATCGAAAGCCGGTGGAGGGTAGGGGCACGATTAAGTAAAACGGGGTGGCCCTTAGTTACCTCCTCCAATATGTCCCACACTTCTGGTGAGCGTGTTTCGATCATTTTACGAGCACCACGCACCGTATGAACAAAACCTAGTTCTTTGAGGCGACGAATAATAAAGGGCTCGAATAAAATAAGGGCCATTTTCTTGGGTAATCCGCATTGATGCAATTTAAGCTCGGGCCCAATTACAATCACGGATCTTCCAGAGTAATCTACACGTTTTCCAAGGAGATTTTGGCGGAAACGTCCCTGTTTTCCTTTGAGCATATCACTCAATGATTTTAATGGACGATTACCAGATCCAGTTATAGCCCGACCATGCCTTCCATTGTCAAATAATGCATCGACAGCTTCTTGAAGCATTCTTTTTTCGTTATGGATAATAACATCAGGAGTCTTTAACTGAAGAAGGTTCTTTAAGCGATTATTACGGTTAATAACTCTGCGATAGAGATCATTCAAATCACTTGTTGCAAATCTCCCACCTTCAAGTGGTACGAGCGGACGAAGGTCTGGTGGAATGACTGGAATAGATTCAAGAACCATCCATTCAGGAGAAGCTTCAGATTGGAGAAAGCCTTTGATCACTCGCAGACGACTGGCGAGCTTTTTCTTCATTTGCTTGGACTTGGTATCGTGTATTTGGTCATACAACTCATCCAATTCATCTTGCAGGTCAAGGCGACTTAGAACATCACGGACTGCTTCTGCTCCCATTTTAGCCTCGAATTCGTCACCGTACTCATCAACAGCCTCACGATATTCTTTGTCTGATAACAGTTGCCTGTCTTCCAGTGGAGTGTTGCCCGGGTCAGTTACGAGATATTGCTCATAATAAAGAACACGCTCTAAACTTTTAGCGGTCATATTCATGAGAAGCCCCAAGCGACTGGGCATACTCTTTAAGAACCATATGTGTGAAACTGGTACAGCAAGTTCTATGTGACCCATTCTGTCTCGACGCACCCTTGATACAGTAACCTCAACACCACAACGATCGCATACGACTCCTTTGTACTTTATCCTTTTGTATTTGCCGCAGGCACATTCGTAATCTCGGACAGGGCCGAAAATCTTTTGACAAAATAATCCACCTGGTTCCGGCTTAAATGTACGATAATTTATGGTTTCAGGGTTCTTAACTTCACCCTTAGACCAAGAACGAATAATGTCAGGATCAGCAACAGTTATGGATACTCGATCCATTGGTCCGACGTCTACTCCAAGTGCTTCGTTTAATGCTTCTACGCTCATAATATATACTGCTTAAAATTTAAATTTCGGATATTCTTTTGCTTAATAAAATTACAAACCATCTTCCCCGCGTACGCGAATGTCTAAGCAAAGACTTTGCATTTCCTTCATAAGAACATTGAAAGACTGTGGCGTACCAGCTTGTAAAGAATTATCCCCTTTAACTAGGGATTCATAGATTTTGGTTCTGCCAAGAACATCATCGGATTTGACCGTTAGGATTTCCTGCAATGTGTAAGCTGCTCCATAAGCCTCTAATGCCCAAACCTCCATTTCACCAAACCTCTGTCCACCGTATTGTGCTTTTCCTCCAAGAGGTTGTTGCGTGATAAGACTGTAAGGACCGACTGCACGAGCATGTATCTTACTTGTTACAAGGTGGTTAAGCTTTAGCATGTACATATAACCGACCACGATCTTTTGGTAAAAAGCTTCACCTGTACAACCGTCATAGAGAGTAGATTTACCATTTTCTGGAAGTTCTGCCTCTTTGAGGTATTCTTGAATCTTAGATTCAGGCATACCATCAAAGATTGGAGTCGCAACTTTCAGTCCAAGTTTTTTACAAGCCCAACCGAGGTGAGTTTCTAAAACCTGTCCAACATTCATCCGACTTGGTACACCTAACGGATTAAGACAAATTTCTATCGGTGTTCCGTCCGGAAGAAATGGCATATCCTCCTCGGGGACAATTTTTGCAACAACGCCCTTATTTCCATGACGACCAGCCATTTTATCTCCAACTCGCATTTTTTGCTTCTTGGCGACAAACACACGAACATTTTTAATTGCACCTTGATCAATCGAATCGCCTTGCTCAATAGCCTCTACTTTGCGCTCCCTGTCATCTTCTAGATCTTGGAACTTGGATTCGTAACTTTCAATGATTTCGAAAACCTTAATCCTAACTGGCGAAGGGGGAATATCGATAAAGCGATGTACGGAAGACAGCCTACGCAAAAGAGTTTTTGTAATCTTGCGATTTGCTGGGATAATTATGTCTCCAGTTTCTGAGTTTGTTACATTTAAGGGTATTTTTTCTCCCAATAAAATGTTAGACAACGATTCAGTCAATTGAGCCCGCAAGTCTTCTGTTTGATTTCTAAAGTCTTCCTTAATTTGCTTTAATTGACGACGGAAATCGGATGGAGATAATTTCTCCTGTTCGGCATCCGTACGGCTGGATATTTTAATATCCATAACAATTCCTTGAGTTCCAGAGGGAACCCTGAGTGAACTATCCTTAACATCCGCAGCTTTTTCACCAAAAATAGCACGGAGTAGTTTTTCCTCTGGTGCCAAATCCGTTTCGCTTTTAGGAGTGATTTTGCCAACCAGAATATCACTTGGTTTTACTTCAGCACCAATTCGGACAATACCCAAGTGATCAAGATTGCGTAATGCTTCTTCTCCAGCGTTAGGGATATCACGTGTAATTTCTTCTGGACCTAATTTAGTATCTCTGGCGGTGACTTCAAATTCTTCAATATGTATTGAAGTGTAGATGTCGTCTTTAACGATTTTTTCTGAAATTAGGATAGCATCTTCGAAATTATAGCCCTTCCATGGCATAAATGCTACAAGGATATTACGTCCTAATGCTAATTCTCCATTATCCGTACTTGCTCCATCTGCTAAAGCTTGTCCAAGGATTACCTTGTCTCCCTTTCGAACAATCGGCTTTTGATTAAAGCAGGTCCCAGAGTTTGAACGAAGATATTTCCGAAGGTCATAACAATAAATTCCTCTCTTATGATCGCTTCTTGGTTCTTTGAGAAATCGTGGTGGCAAAGTTCCATCATCAGACACAACAATGCGATTCCCGTCAGCCATCGCAACAACTCCTTCAGATTCTGATACGGTAACCGTTTTCGAGTCTTCAGCGACTTTACTTTCGATACCAGTGCCAACAAAAGGGGCCTCAGTTTTTAATAAGGGAACCGCCTGGCGTTGCATATTTGCTCCCATCAAGGCACGGTTCGCATCATCGTGCTCAATAAAAGGAATGAGCCCAGCAGCTACAGAAACAACCTGCTTTGGGGATACATCCATGAAATTTATATCCTCTCGATCATATTCCTGAACTTGATCGCGGTAGCGACATGTCGGTCTACCCTGTAATTTTAGTGTTTTAGCATCTATTTCACTATTAGCCTGGGCAATTATATACTTTTCTTCCTCAAAAGCATTTAAATAAACTACATTTTTGGGGTTTTTGTCTACAACACCTTTGCTGACTCGATGATAAGGAGATTGAAGAAACCCAAATTGATCTATTTTTGCATATGTAGAAAGGGTGTTAATCAATCCGATATTGGGTCCTTCAGGGGTCTCGATTGGACAAATTCGTCCATAATGAGTAGGATGTACGTCGCGGACTTCAAATCCAGCTCTTTCCCGATTAAGTCCACCTGGCCCCAACGCTGAGAGCCTTCTTTTATGGGTCATCTCAGCTAACGGATTAATTTGGTCCATAAACTGACTAAGCTGACTGCGTGCAAAAAAGTCTCTGATTACAGTGGTCAAAGCTTTTGGATTAATAAGCTTGCCTGGTGATAAACTTTCGACTCCTTGGTCATAAAGAGTCATGCGTTCTCTAACGACTCTCTCGGTACGAGCTAGTCCGCTACGGCAAACATTAGCAAGTAATTCACCTACAGTACGAACGCGACGATTTCCCAAGTGGTCAATGTCGTCTATCCCCATATCGAAAATAGAACCAGCATCTTCACGTGCCATTTGCTCATCCGTCTTACCCCGCTTTAGATCGGTAAGTTTTCGGGTTGCTGCTACTAAATCTTCTACAGTTGTAACTCTTACCTCCAGTGGCGAATCAAGGCC
>JABBBW010000029.1 GCA_018607205.1 Opitutales bacterium
GGGTAAAGCTAGTTCCGAGGTTCGCGTGACATCCTCGTGCGTAAGTGCATCGCTGTTCCGACCAGCCGCCAAGTTACTGATGCATGAAATGGCCCCGACTTTTAAACCAAGTCCGTTTGCCACCATGGCTTCTGGTGTCGTCGACATGCCCACGGCGTCTGCACCTAAGCTGGCAAATGCCCGAATCTCCGCTGGTGTTTCGAAGGCAGGCCCGGAAAGGGCGAGGTAGGTACCCTCCTTAATTTCCTGTTCTGTTGCGTGCCCAACTTGTTTTATTTTATTGAGCAGGTCTGGGTCGTACACTTTCGATTGGTCGGGAAAGCGGGGGATGGAGGGGTGTGGACACTGTCCAATTAGTGGATTGCCCCCCATGAAGTTCAGATGATCAGAAAGAGCCAGGAAGTCACCGGGTTGCAAATCCTCCCGAATTCCCCCCGCGGCATTGGTCAGTAGTAGAGTGCTGACTCCGAGTGCGTGGGCGAGAAGAGCGGGAAAAATGACCGGTTCCCAGCCAACCCCTTCATAAAAGTGTCTACGGCCCTGAAAAATTAGAACATCTAGACCACCGGGCTTGGCAAGCCAGAGGTTTCCCACATGCCCATCAACCGTGGTGGAGCCCATACCAGGCAACTTTTCATACGGTATACTGGAAATGGGAGACAGCCCGTCTACAATTTCCCCCCATCCGGAACCGCAAACCAAACAAGCGTGGGGATGGATATCCCCCCAAGTCTCGTCCAAAATTTTACGGGTTTGTAAGAGTGAGGGGGACGGGGTTTCTTCAGCCATAAGTAAGTTCTACCCCATCCCGACGGATGGTTACATGATTGGCTTGATCTAGGCGTAGAGAGGCTTCGGTTTGGCCAACCACTTGGGCATTAATCCCGAAGGATTTGGAAATTTCAATTACTCGATCGGCATGTTCGGGTGGGCAATATGCTTCTAAGCGATGACCCATATTGTAAACTTGGTGCATTTCCTCGTCCGTGGTGCCAGAGGCTTTTTGAATCTCTGCAAATAAGGGAGGAGGAACAAAAAGATTGTCCTTAACATGATGCACGCCGGTTCCGAAGCGCATACATTTGGTTTGTCCACCGCCTGAACAATGCACCAAGCCTTTCAGTTGGTCGCCAAGTTCCTCTGCCATAGCCTTGGCTACAGGCAGATAAGTGCGGGTGGGGCTGAGCAATGCCTGGCCCACACTCAAACTAGAACATGGGAGTGGATCTGCCATGCGGTAGGGCCCGCAGTATATGTATTCCTCCGGGGTTTTGGAATCGTAGGTTTCCGGGTATTGTTCGAAATAATGTTTCGATAAAAGTTCATGCCTGGCACTGGTAAGTCCATTGCTCCCAATACCACTATTTTCAATCTTTTCATAACTTGCCTGTCCGCTGGAGGATAGCCCGACAATTGCTAAGCCCGGACAAATTCGGGAATTATCAATCACCCGGTCACGTTCCATTACCGCTACGGCACAAGAGTCCACTGCCACCGTGCCGGTCAGGTCTCCAACATCTGCAGTCTCCCCTCCCCCGCTGAGTACAGAAATGCCCAGATCCCGCAAGGATTGTAAAAATTCTTCAGTTCCTTCAATCAAAGCGGCCAGAGCGTCGGCAGGAAAGTTTCTTGCATTCCGGTTAACGGTGCTAGAAACCATCACTCTTTCCCATGAACCCACACAGGCCAAGTCATCCAGATTCATGACCAAACTATCCTGAGCAATTCCTTTAAATACAGAAGCATCTCCAGTCTCCCGATACCAAAGATATCCAAGTATCGATTTGGTGCCTGCCCCATCGGAATGAATGACATTGCAAAAATCATCCCGTCCGGTGAGCGCGTCCGGGGTAATTTTGCAAAAAGCCCCGGGGAATAATCCACGGTCCATACGATCCACCACGCGGTGAACTTCCTCCTTGCTCGAAGACACGCCTCGTTGATTGTAGCGATTTTGAGAACCTTCCATGATTCTATCTCCTACTACTTGCTTGCCCCCTTGACCATCCGAAAGCACTTTGGATCGTTCAATTGCTAAAAAAATTTGAAATTTAGGGTACAGTCATACTTGGAATTTGCGTCTTGGAAGCGCAAAGCCCTCCCTTATCTGAGAAAAGAGGAAGGATGGAACAATCTCTTTTGGCAAATTATTCGTACCAGAGAAAAATCCTCGAGAAAAAGCTGGGCAGGAAATATTTTCCAAGGGGGAAGGGTTCGTTTATCTGCCCTGCTAACACCCTCAAATTTTCTCCTACTATCGAGTGGATCCTTAAAAGCAGTCGAAGCCCTGGGAAAATATGTTCATCTAAGGAAGTGGAAACTGGATGGAGTCAGCGGTCCGGTAAATTTGGTAAACCAATTCCTTTCGTCAGCAAATTTACAACCAAAAGATAAACCAAGTATTTCCGCTCGCGATTTTAAACTCTTTCAAACTACTTCAAAAATAAATCCAACCACGCGGGATGGATATGAGCTACATCGAGTTGAAGGCACACAATGGCCAAGGGCAAGGGTATGGGCTCATCAGTTTGCAATGGAGGCGAACCCACCGATGGACTTAGCTGCCATCACCCAAATGGCCAAGCAAATGCAGGCTGCAAAAAACTTATTTATTCTGAGGAATTCAGAAAATATACTCTGCGCCATGGCCGGGTTTGGCCGTTCCACTGAACGGTATCAGGTGATTAATATGGTGTATGTACCAGAGGAATTACGCGGCAAAGGAATGGCTGAGGAGTTGCTTAATCGCATGATTCTTAAGTCTCAAACTTCTGGCTACAAGGGATGTTTACTTTTCAGTGAATGGCAGGGAGCTCGCAATTTATATGAGTCAATGGGCTGTAAAACCTTAGGCAGGTTTGTGGAACACGATCTAGCCTAACTCATTTTCAAGTGCTTCGAGAGTTCGCTCCCCATCTTCTAAATGAGCGGTAATACGTTTGCCCGGGGGAAGATTCTTCACGGAACGAACCAAGTTTCCCTCCTTGTCGGAAAGATAGGAAAATCCACGCTTCAGTGCTGAAGGCAGGCTGTTTGCCTGTAATCTTTGCTGTATAGAATTAAGCTTGGTGTTGGTTCTTTCCAAAAGGTTTTCCACACAGGTTTGGAGACGGTGTTCCAAATCGTCCAATTGCTGTTGGTGCCGTTCCATTTTGGCCTGAGGTGAACATTTTTCTAAACTCGCTTCAATCAGGGCAAGTTTGTCCGATGCCCGGGAAAGAAAATCTTGTGGTACACGAAGTAGGCGTTCTTCAAGCCGGTGAAAGCGTTCGATTTGTTCGAGGTACTGGGAACTTATCCATTCAGCAGCAGCAGAGGGTGTTTCCGCCCGTAAATCGGCCACGAAATCAGAAAGGACAAAATCGGTCTGGTGACCAATTGCAGAAATGGTGGGAATCGGACAATCTGCAATAGCACGAATCAAAGCTTCGTCATTAAATGCCCACAAGTCCTCAATCGATCCCCCTCCCCTGGCCAGAATAAGCAAGTCGATATCAGGAATTTTTGAAGCTATTTTAACCCCGTTGATAATTTGAGCGGGGGCTTCTTTGCCTTGAACCAAAGAGGGAATTAACCAGATAGTTCCTTTCCAGTTTCGCCGCTTTAAAATACTAATAAAATCCTGCAAAGCTGCACCGTCAGGCGAGGTAATAATACCAATAGTCCGTGCAAAGATGGGTAAGGCAAGTTTTCGTTCCTCTTCGAATAGTCCTTCCTCTAGTAACTTTTTTTTGAGCCGATCAAATTGGAGTCGAAGATTGCCCAGTCCATCCTGAAGCAAATGCCGTATCCGTAACTGATATTCTCCCCTTGGTTCATAGACAGAAATTTCACCGTATGCCAGGCATTCGTCCCCTTCCGCTGGTAGATAAGCCGAACCCGATGCATCTCCGCGAAAAAATACTGCCTTTAGCTGGCAGTTATTATCCTTGAGTAAAAAGTACCGATGCCCACTTGCCTGGACTCTCAGGTTGGAGATTTCTCCACGCACCCAAACCACCGGAAATTGCGTTTGCAAAGATTTGCGAATCGCCTGGGTCAACCCAGTGATCGACCAAACCGTAGAACGATCTTCTTCCTGCTCAAACAATTCAGTCTGCACTCTTTCCCTTTCTTTTAAGGACAAACCTTCCCAACAAAACGGTGACCCCAATAATGCAGGCTCCAGTCCATAAATACTTCCATTCGCCCCCAAAAATTCCGGCAAAGGCAAGAACATACCCACAGCCCGTAAAGGAGAGAATGGGCAAAGAGACAAGCAAGTACTGGGTAAATGGCATTCCGAGAAGCCCGAGCCCATAGTTGGAAAAGATAAAGGGTACCCCTGGGGTCAGGCGTAAAATGATGGCCCATTCGAGCATGTTACCCGGAGTAGATTCAGGTAAGTGGAAACGGGTCCTTGCGAGGAGTTTGCTTAATAAGCTTCTGGCTGGCCCACGGGCGAGCCAATATGTCCACGAGAGATTAGCAAACAAGGCAAGGGTGCAATATAGGCAGCTAAGCCACGGGCCATTCTCGCCCCCCCATAATCCTGCTAGTCCAAGTAAAGGAGCAACTGGTAATATCAAGCCGGGCAGTACGGCAATAGCCAGAAATAGTAGCGGACCGTTATGAGTCAGGGTATTCCGGGTCGTTTCCCATAATTCCTTAATCCTAAGACGAGCGGACTCTCCGCCAATCTCAAGCAATAGAAAATAAATACCAAAGAGCAGGGCAAACACTGCCAGCACTCCTCCGGTGAGCCATAGCAGCTTGCGACCCATTAATCAACTGAGGGTAAAGCGGTGGACTGATTGCTGTCCTTGGGATTTTGTGGAGAAATTGAGGGTGTGCCTGAACGAACAGCGTCGGTAGAAGCATCATTAGCCTCAATGGGCGTAGTATTGGAAAAAGATTTAAGAAAGGGAATAGCTAGAAAGATAAGTATTCCGGTAATGCAGAGAAAGAGAATGAGTTCGATAATAGAATATCCGTGAGACTTTTTCATCTCTTTACCATTGTCTTTGTTTGAATTAATTGGCGATAAGTAAAATCAACCTCTTATTAACCAAAAGAGAAGACCAGGGAGAAAAATTCCGATTAAAGCAAGGATCCCAATAATCAATTGCGCGCGCTGTGATTTTTTGCGATTCTCAGGAGTGACAGGTGAAGGGGGATTTCCCCAGTCTAGATCTTCACCCTTCCCTTTTTCAGTATCATCATTCACAACTAATACCTTTCACGCCTTCGAAAATGTCTCAAGAAGATTTAATTTCATTTAATCGGGTAACCATAGTAGGTCCAGGCCTATTGGGTGCTTCCATCGCAATGAGTTTGAAGAAAAAAGGCATTGCCCGAGAGATTTGGGTGTGGCTGAGGAATGAGCAAAAAAAAGAGTTGTGTGAACAATCGGACTGGTGCGACCGGGCACTGATTGATTTACAGGATGCAGTAAGAAATTCCGATTTGGTGATTCTATGCACACCCGTTGAATTGATTTTGAATCAACTCACCCAGGTATCTGGTTGGTTGAAACCGGGTTGTATAGTTACTGATGTTGGGAGCCTGAAAAAAGGAATATGCCAAAGAGCAGATGAAGTTTTTAGAGATAAACAAATATACTTTGTAGGTTCCCATCCTATGGCAGGTTCCGAAAAAAAGGGTATGAAATATGCATCCTCATCTATGTTGGAGAAGAAAAATTGTATGGTTACTCCGACCGAACAAACAAAATTAAAATATTTAAATAAAATTACAAGAATGTGGGAAATGCTGGATATGAAGGTGACCCACAAAACCCCCGATCTACACGATGAAATTGTTGGATGGATCAGCCATCTTCCCCATTTAATCGCATCTGTGTTGATTAATACAGTTGGTGAAAAAGATTCAACATGGATGGATTTATCCGGTAATGGACTAAAAGATACGACACGAATTGCCAGTGGAAATCCAACGATGTGGAAAGAAATTCTTATGGGTAACCGTGAGAATTTAAATATATCTATCGATCATCTGATCGAAAACCTAAAGGATATTAAAATAGCATTAGCTTCTGAAGATTCAGGCAAGATAAACAAGCTTCTGGACTCTGCAAAAATCAAAAGGGATCAATTGAATGATAACTGAAAAAGAATCAATTTTGATTCAACCATTTGTTAATCCGTGCAGAGCTGTGGTTGAAGTACCAGGCTCCAAAAGTATTTCCAATCGAGCACTCATATTATCGGTTATGTGCAAGGGCCAG
>JABBBW010000054.1 GCA_018607205.1 Opitutales bacterium
AAGACTGGCCCCTCCGGGCAATTCCTCGGATGGTTGATCTGTGGCCACTGCCCGGCCAAGGTCGGAGGGTATAACTGCTTCGAAATCTGAAGATATGACCGTGTTATTTTCATAACGAATATTGGCGTATGAAAACAAGTAATCCTTGGTGTTAAGCACAGGCAGCTTCGCGACCCATTGGTTACCAACCCGTTTGGACTCAACATCTCTCCAAAAGCGGGCGATGTTATTTGCAGTTTTTACGCATTGGTAGACCTGTACCTCCTTAATCTTCTCAGAGTTTGCAGGACTTAGGTGAAGTTCGGGCACGCCATCCTGCCCCAGTTTGATTTCGGATGTAGGGCGGGCCGGCCAAATGTGCGAGTCTCCCCGGACATGTTTTTCCAGCCATACTTTGCAGTTATCTCCCAATTTTTCGGTATTGTGATGTCCTCGTGCCTGAACGGCGAAGTCCCAGGGCACACCGGGCTTGAAATCCTTGAAGGTGTCGCACCCCCGTTCGTGCCCCCCGTGGTGATCGTTGGATCCATTGAGCCAAAGACTGGCGGCTTGAATGTATGGGGCATGAGCTTGTGGAGCGAGGCCAGTAAGGAAGAGCTTTTGTCCGGGAGTCTGGGGGATTTCTTTTTGCGGTTGATCAAACTTCCAAATCGCCCGGTCGCGGTAGTAATTGATCCACCCGATGCCAAAGTAAGCGACTACCGCCTTCACCCGTTTATCCATAGCCAAGTTCCACATGATGGTTCCCCCATAAGAGTAGCCCTTGGCTCCAATGCGGGATGGATCGACTTCCTTTTGGGTGAGCAAATAACTGAGCACGCGGCGCTGGATCGCATTCCACAGGTAATGCGAAGTAGCCTTGGGGTCGGTGGTCTGGCTGCCGTCAGGCATTTTATCGTAAATTAGAGTATATCCTTTCTCCTTGGCATCCATGTGGCCATGGCCCAGTTCTGGGGGATACTTGGTGTGATGAGGGCGTTTGGTGAGGCCCGAATAGTCATGTGAAATTACTGCCCACCCATCATTTACATATTGCTTATCAATCGATGGTCCACCCATCCAACCATGTGTGTTCATCAATCCGGGCACATTTTTTGACCCTTCCTTGACTGCGTACTTACAGAACACACGAACTTCGACCTCATTGACATAAGCGGAAATGTAGGCGTGCTTTTCATAGATTCCTTTTACGGTCTTTTCGTAAATGATTTCCTCTTTGAAACTACCCGCGTCCGGATCAAAATCTTCCCAGAGCATCGGAGGGGTGGGGATGCCTGCATGAAGGAAGTCGCTATGAAAGAGACTAATCGTTATACAAAATAAGGAGCTAAAGGTACGGGTGATCATCAAGCCCGTCATAAAAAACCTGCACATGCCTGTTCGCAATGCTGATATTTTGCCAAAGTGGAATCTTTTTTAATGGTCCTGAAATCAGGCCAAACAAAAACGCCGTATCACTACGGCGTTCTTGATAAAAACAAACTAAAACTGAAACAAACTGACAAAAGTCATAAGGTAAGACGGGAGATGTTTGGAAAACGTTCGAAAAAAAGAAAAATTTTTTTCAAAAACATGAAACTTAAACAATGGAAATATCCCGCTTGCTTAGATTCTATCAATCATTAAGCGGGAAATAAAAACTTTATCTTCTTGGTTCATTTTTTTTCTATCCATGACCAAACTTCTGTAAATTCCCCATTTGGGCCGAACAAAAGAAAAGTCCTTTTGCCAAGTTTTCATAATCTTTATGGATCGTGTAATCGAAATGCTTTGGTCAAGTGAGCTGATTGAGAACGAAATATTCCCTTCGTTTGCATATTTAATTTTACATTCACAAAGTAGCCATTTCCCAAGACAGTCTTTCCAATTGGCGAGGAATTGTCTTTCGGTTCTATTTTCTTCCCATAACTGTACCTGAAGCTGGGGCTTCCCTCCATCCACTACTCCGGAAAGAGTAAGCAGAGGATTGTTGATATTATCAGAGCCGGCTGGTTTGAGTTGAAAGAAATGACAGAAGTTTTTGGTGATCTGAAAACCGTCATCGATTCGAAAGTACCACCTGTATCGAAAAGACTGGTTCTCTTGTGCCTTTAGTATATCGGGGGAGCCCACATATCCCTTGATTTCATTGCGTTGTCTTGCTTTATGTGGAGGCCATTGTTTATCCCTGTCTCCATCGAGGTCTCTATGTATATAAAAAACAAAAGCACTTTCCACCTGGTCATCTTTGATGATTTGAATGTGTTCAAAGCCTTGATGGTTTCCAGAAAAAAGGCCTGGGCTTTCAATTGAATATTTCCCGAAAACCTTTTGTACTTGTTCAATAGCAGATTTGGTTGAACGGTGGTTAGGGTGTAATTCAATCTGAGAGGAAGAAGTTGTTTTCGACCACAAGAAAAAGGGTAGGAAAGTGATCATTATATGGATCAATAGAGATAACTTCCTTAACATGAGTTATTTATTTATCAGTGATTCCTCAGATTTTACGACCCTGAATGGCATTTTCGGTGCGAACTTCAGTACAGGTTTTTTGCAATAATGTTTATCAATCTACCAGTGTGTATGCGGAAAATTTGACCAAACAAAAACACCGCATCTCTGCGGTGTTCTTGGGCTTTTGAAACACAAACTTAAACTAAAACAAACTGACGAAAGTCATAAGGTAAGACGCCCCTAACTTGAAAAGTGTTCAAAAAAAATGAAAATATTTTTCATCTTTTTTACAAAAGCATCGTAAAGCCCAATATTTATCTTGGTTTTAGGGCGAAATAAAAAGTGAAAAAAGTATTTCGGAATACAATCGATGCCCAAAATCATTGGGGTGATTCACATTATTTCCGCTGAGATCAGAAAAATTTTTACGGGTTAATAATTTTTCCCACGGAGTGGTGATATCGGCAAGGATGATATTGGGCCGAATGATGTCTTTCAAAGCTTCACGAAAGCCGGGGATTTTAGTGGGGTCTCTCCAGTCAGGATTATTGTTCATGCCCGAAACAAAGATCATATCCGTTTGAGGGATTTCTTTTTGCAAATGGGTGAGGATTTCGAGGTTTGTTCTTTGAAATTGTTCGAATGAAACAGGGTCGTTCATCCCAAAAGCAATAATGACCAGGTCAGGTTTTTCTGCGATCACCCGGTCCAGTTGTTTCAACCCCCAAACGGCGGTACGGCCCGCCACTCCGAGATTGCTCAAGGTCACTTGTGCAGGGAAGGTTTCGTCGAGCAAGCGGGCAAACCCTTCTGCATATGACGGTTGGTTACGAGGTGCCTGCGTCTTGGCAAACCCGGAAGCGTTGTACCCCTCGGTGATACTATCTCCCAGGGTCACCACCTTGAAGGATTGAGAAGAATTTAATTTTTCCAGAGAGCGGGGCAGGGTGGCTGAACCCGGTTGTACCAAATCAGGCCACGATTGATTGTGAGAATAACTGACCAGGGTTTGCAGGTCATGAAAAAACCTGCCTTCACCGTGCAAGACACCACCCAGGCTTCTTGGCTTGCCTGGTCCAGGCCTCATCTCCTGAGCTGTCTTGGATGGAATTCTGGAATGATCCGTCAGTCTGATTGTACGACTGCCTTTTTCCCATGTGTAATCTTTCCCCGCTTCGTAAACAAATGAGTCTCCTGCCCTGGTTAGGCCAGGCATGGAGGCTGGGGTGAAGATAAGGCGGCCACTGCGGTTGCCTTCATCTCCAATAAAAAGAACGGGCTCATCCACCATCTTCTTCGATAGCCAAAAGGGAGTGTGGTTAGCTCCGGTATCCGCAACTGCCAAACAGTTCAAAAGAAAGGCGATGCAGAAAAAAGCCTTCATTAATTAGGAGTCTCCTAACGAATGAATGGTATTTTGTATTTCACCGGCAATTTTTCTTCCGTTTTCTCCAAGGAATTCATAGCGGATGGACATTTGCCAACAGGGTGCAATATCCGGTATTTCAATCCTCAGTGTCTTGCCATCTTCTGATATTGAGGTGTTCGAGACTGCGAGCTCTTTTTCATCAAACTTGGGAGAACCATAGTTTTTTGTTCTTTTGAGAGCCCAGGTGCTTACTTTTGCTTGAGGATTGTTGTTACTGGAGATTGGGTCTGAAAAAGTAATTTCCACTCCCTTTTTCAAGGCCCGCATAGATACAGGCATGTGCATGGGCTCACCCGTTGCCCGCAATCGATAGAACCCGCCGGGAAGAGGTTGCGAGGACGCCCAGGCTGACATCCCGCACAGGTAGAGATGGCTGTTTTGGGGGTGAAAACGACCACGCATGATTCCGGTGGGGAAATCGGCGATAGGTAGACGGACCATCCCTCCCTGTAATTGTCCGTTGAGATTCTCATGAGGAACCACCTCCACCCGGCCTTGTCCGTAGGAAAGGTGGATCAGTTTACCCTGAAGGGCCCCCCATTTTGGGCTATCCACCCAAAGGAGTTCGGCCGGGGAACGGTCAAATTTTTTGTGAGCCCAGCAGAGGGGCTGTTCCATGGCTGAGTCCGAGGAGTCATTCGGAGCTCCATACCCGTACATATTTCCGTAAAACTTTCCTTTCCCGGGAATCACATGGTTGATCCGGTTTTGTGGATTCCAGTGGCCTTCCTGATCGGTTACGAAAAAGGTGCCGTCCGGGTTGCGGCATACTCCGTTAGCAGCCCGAAAGCCATGGGCGAGTACTTCACTGCTTTTGCCATCAGCCGTTACCTTGATCAGAGTGCCATGATGAGGGATAAGCTGAGGGCGGGCATGCCTCGCACTCTTGGCGTAATAGAAATTACCCTGTTCATCTGTCTGCAGCCCCATCGCAAATTCATGGAAATGCTCGGTTACCTGATGGTCCGAATTAAATGCTTCGTAAAAATCAGTTTCTTCATCCCCGTTTAAATCAACCAGGCGAACAATTTGATCCCGGCAGGAAACAAAGACTTCTCCATTCCTGATTTTGATGCCCAATGGTTGAAATAATCCGGCAGCAATTCTTTTCCACTCCACCGAGTTGAGGGATTCATCGGCTATGCCATCCACTTTCCAGACATCCCCGTCCCAAAAACAAAGGTATGCACTTTTACCATCGGGAGAGAAGTCCAGTCCGCTAGCCCGCAGTCGTGCATTCCATGGATTGTCAACCGGTAGGGTGAACTCGTCAGACTGGAAAGCCCCATCCTGTTTTCCCCTTACAATGGTGGCCTTCAAAATGTCGGGCCATTGCGTAACTATACCACCATGGGCAGGGCTGTGACTTAGTTTATCTTTGAGAATATTATAAAATTTAAGCTTCGCGGGGATGGGTTCGCTCTCAGTTCCATCAGCAAGCAGAACTAATTGGAGAGGAGTTTGTTCCGGCAATAAGCGAATCACTTGTTCCCCAGGTCTTCCTTGCTCAGTGAGAATTTTTACATTTGCACGGATGGATTTACCCGGGGTGCGAAACACAAGTGCCTTCTCGCTTTTCCCAATATTCAAGTGGCGAATAAAGGTTCCGGCATCCGATAAAGCATGCATCTCACTAACTCTCACCTCCCCGACTTGATAATAAAGCACCGCCTGATTGTTAAACTTAAATAGCCCATGGTATTGGCACCAACTTTTGGGCAGGGGACCGTAATAATTTCCGTCGGATGCCTGAAAGCGAAGGTCTTCAAATTTACCGGTTTCCGGATTGGCCCAACCTGGGCCGTCGGCACATTCGAGGAAGGGTTCGCCAATGGTACGCGGACGGATCGCATGTTGCCCGTCAAAGTTGATTCCCCGCCAGTCAATAAATCCATTTCCTCTCCAGACTCCGGCTACCCGCAAGGTGTCGTGTTCGAAGGCTGACCAGGTATGGCCCTTGGCTATGCCACCTGGGCCGGGGTCGAGGCGCTGGGCAATTCCCTTGTAGGCGAGGTTGTTTGTCGCTCCAACCCCGTAGTTTCTGACTTTTTGTTCCTGGGTGTCAGCAATCTCAAAGGTACCCATTAAAAAATTTCCGTAGTCCATTTCCTCCCAGAGTTTTCTTTTCTCCGGAGCGGGTCCGAGATCTCGTCCTTTGGGAAGTTGGCTTAAGTATTCCTGGTTCACCTTAAAGTATTCCGCAGGGTTTTGTTTTTTTAAGTATGTCTCCTGAATGTAGTGGATCACTGCGTATTTTTCCCGGGGCTTGAGCATGGCTTGCGGGGCCATCATCCGCCA
>JABBBW010000180.1:0-5295 GCA_018607205.1 Opitutales bacterium
GCCAATTGGGTCGCATTTGCGTCTCCAGCCCAACGATCAAATTCGTATCCCATTAGAGGTGTAGCAATCAAAGAGTAACTCTTGAAATGTTCGAAACCCCCAGAGTCATTAGTGCCAAGCAAAATGTTACCACCAACGGATGAGGTTATGTTTATATCCACTGCTTCATAGTCGAGCAACCGAAGGAATGCAGTGATGGATGTGCCTGTGTAATCCATTTTCGATATGTTTGCATCAGTAATAGCAGAATTTGAGTTGCTTAAAATTCCCATGGGGTCTTGCCAGTAATCAAACTCGAAGCCTTCTTTTGGAACAACTCCAACTTCAATTATGCTAGATGCAGGATAACTTCCAGATGGCGGGTAAAGGCTGACATAGCCTTGGGTTGATTGAACGTTTAACTGGTATTGGAGCTCAGTAAAGTTAGCTGTTAGGCTCATGTTTCCCGAGGGTATGAATGTGGTTTCAGCAAAGTTTACATTGTCTAGCATGGCTAAAACATTGGAGGCTCCAGACCAATTTAAGAAGCCAAAGTGCTGATCAGGAAAACTGCGAATAGTGTATGTGTTTCCATGCTTGTATGAACTTGGGATGGAGCCGTTCGAATCAAAAATTTCATAAGAACCCCCATAAGTACTACCAACCAGTACTTGATATTCATTGGGAATAAAGTTTGCGACTAAAGCGGTGTCTGCTTGAAGGGAAAATGAGACGGTGGAATTTTCACTAAAAACACTACCATTGTTTTCCCATTCCCAATGCGAAAAGGATTGTCCTTGATCTGGATAAGCAAAGATGGTGAGGGAATCTCCGTGGGCAAAAAGACCGTCACCTGTTACCTGCCCTAACCCTTTTGCAGAAAGATCCAAAAAATACGGTTCTTTATCAAACTCGGCGTATACGACCTGGTCGCCAGTGACGACCAAAGATGTTTCTGCGCTCCATGGGTCAGAAATGCCATTGCCTACCCATTGTACAAAGTATGAATGTTCCTCAGGAGTGGCGGTTATTGAAATCGTTTGCCCCCATGTGTAAGAACCATTGATTTCATCTGAAATAGTTCCTGTTCCTTTTCCATCTGGGTTAATTTCTAAATTAATTTCATACAATGGGGATTTAGTTGTTTTGAACCTATTTTCTGCCGCATTATCTTCAAACAAATTACCATACCTCCAAGTAGAACCGTTTGGAGTGTCTCCAGAAGCGATCTTGAAGTACAAGTTCGAAGGTATGCTTGAACCATCAGGAAATGAAGGCCATAGCCAGTTCTCTCCAGTCACGGTATTGTATCTTGCCCCTCCTTTATTTGGAGAATCGTAAAATCGTATGCAAATCGGTGTACCGGCAGGTGGGTTTGATGCGGTTATCGCAACTTTTAAATTTTCAGAAAATTGTTTGGGTTCAGTCGGATAGACGATGACTTCATTGCTGTTCTTGTAAAAGTTGGTGGTAAAAACAAACATTCCATCGTTAAACCCATAGCCCGAGCTAGAATCGCCTACATAAGTTTGCTGAGTAAGGGGCGTCCACTGGCCAGAAAAGGGATCGCTTGTTGAACCGGCGGAAAAATACCCTAGCTCAACCAAATCGCCATCGCCGTTTCCGCGCACTCCAGCACTTAAGCGATTTCCGTTGGCGTCTTTGAGCAAATCTGGAGAATTCGATGAAGTAACCGTTCCCCATACGATTGTAATTTGAGGAGCTGCAAAGATAGTTTGTGAACAACAAAAAAAGCAGGAGACTAGAACGACCAAAAAATTTAATTTTGGCGAATAATTAATTGAATTGAAATAGCTCTTATTAATGAGAAAAAATATTCTACCTTTTAACTTTTGGACTAAATTTGAAATCAGTTTATTAGTCATGTGCGAGCGGGCTCGCGCGAGAAAAATCCTGAAATATGGTTTTGTATGGCTTAATGGATTTACGCAACTTGTTAATAAACAAATTGTTAGAATGCACAAACTAAGGATGTACACCAAAGGAGTTACTAGCGTTAAAACCAAAATACAATTCAACAGGGCTCTTATGTTATAATCTATGTCCTTACATGATCCTTTTGCAAGTAAATGTAAGGAAAATATTCCAAGGTTTCTATTATTATTAAAATGCAATTAAAAAGATTTCAATGATGGTTAAAATATTATTTGACTTAAGAATTGAATCGATTGATTGTGTATGAGTGTGTTTCCCTTTTAATAATGTCCTGCGACATTATCGCTTGCAGATTTGTGCCCTCTTGGGAGTCACTCTGTTGGGCTCATTTTCACAAGGTGTTACCACCACAACTATTGATTGGGGTACGCATTTAGGTTCAAGTTCTCCAATCAACGCGGGCGATACCGACCCCGGTAGTGCACAACTTCTATTTGGATTAGACGCAGTTGGCACCTCTTTAAACGAACTTGCCAACGGTTCAACAACAGGAAATGTCTACGATGGAGATTTAATCGAACTTGGGTTCTTTGATACCGATGCAATCAACAACGGGAGCTATACTCCTAACGAAAGCTCAGATCTTTTTAAAGGAATTTGGACGCCATTAACTTCCAAAACGACTATTGGCAGAGATTGGAGTGGCACAACGGTTGCTGAAGGAGAGTTTTACTTTCGCACTAAATTTCAATTGGACGGTGGAAATGCCAACAATTCGGTAAATAATTATTCACTTTCCAACATCGGAAGTAACGATTTGGATAACGATTATCTCGGAGACAGTTCAAGTAATCCTAACTCTCATGAGGACAGATTAAATGCCCTTACTGCGAACACTGTTTTAGGGATAAGGTTTTATGATATCGACACATCTAGCTCTGCCGATGGTGGGGGAGGTCTAACTAAAGCCACTAACGGATCTACTCGTTATAACACCATAATGAACCCCAATTGGACTTGGGGCGGCGGTGAATTTATATCTCTTCATTCAGTAGATGGTACGACTATCGATTCAAACATGGTTTTTGAATTTGATAACACCAGTGCCAACGCTGGTTCAAAAGTAGGAACTTCAGACGCCACTATTAATTCAAATACAGATTTTGTCGCTACCGTTACTTACTTTGATGGGGACGAAACTATCAATGTTGGAGATTCGGGTGGAATTGGATCATCGGTGTTTAGTGGGTTTAATGGAACAGGTAAACTTTATGGTGGGCAGGATGCAAATGTTGTAACTCTGCATGCTCAGTCCGGAAATACTGGTAGTGACGCTTATGATTTCGATGGAGATTTTTATCGTGCCTCAACAGGCACAGATTCAACAGATTTAACTTTGATTAAGTCAGGTACCGGAGATCAAATCTTAAGCGGAAATATATTTCTTGCCGATTCAGATAGTGCCGCTGCCAGTGGTGGTTTGAATCTGACCGCGGGAAACTTGATTTTGAAGCCCGCTTCAGGTAAATCTCAAACAGTTGAGTACATTACTGGTGCTGGTGGATTGAAACTTGATAATTCTGGAATCAATAACGGTACTATTGTTACACTTGGATTTGCTAACCAAACATCTTCCACCTTCTCTGGTGCTATCGTTTTAGACGGAAATGGAGCGGCAGGAGAATCGACAATTAAAATTTCCAAGGCGAAAACAGACGGGGATTTTGTTGCTACAGATTTTGCAGACAAACAAGTTTTTTCAGGTGCGATTTCAGAAAATGGAGGTGCTAAAAAATTAGTCAAGGAAGGTACTGGCATCCTTCAACTTAGTGGAACCAATACATTTTCTGGGGGTGTCACTATTGAAGACGGGACTTTATCTGCCGGCAGTGCTCAAGCACTTGGAGATACTTCAAACACAGTTACCATAACCAAAGGAAAATTGGAAATTGCAAACGGCGTCACTTTGAACAGTGGGTATACGATAAATACTGGAGATGCCGAGAAAACGATGATCGGTGGTAGAGGTACTCTAAACAAAGCTGTGACCATAGGTTCTGCCGGTTCTTCAAATTATGTAGATGTAATTTCTGTCGGTGATGGAATATCCACTTCCTTGTCGAATAACACTACTAATCAACAGGTTTCATTGGGTGAGCGAGCAAACGCAATTGGAACCTTTACCGTATCGAATACTCTTACCCTGGAAGACGGTGGTGTTTATGATTGGGAAATTAGTGATTTTACAGGATCTGCTGGAACAGATTGGGATTTATTAAAATTTGATACTTTAAATTTCGATTCTTCTAGCGATACCTTCACCATAAATATAATGGGGTTGGCAGCTGACGGGACTGCTGGTGCTATGGGTGGAGGAAATGTTTGGGGGTCTTACCAAACTACAAGCGGATTCAAATTTATGGAAGCCACTGGCAGCGGTTCTGGATGGACGGGGTCAGGGAATATGGGCTCCGCTGGTCTTGTTTCAAATATATCTATCGAGAGTCGAGGGTGGTCACACTATAATAGCCATCACTTAAACGAGTGGGATGTATGGTATGACGGAAGTGGAGCCTTTTATCTGCAGTATTCAGCTGTTCCTGAACCCTCTACCTATATGATGGTCACTGGACTATTGATGGTGCCCGGGATGTCTTATGTCCGAAGATTTCGCAGGAGAAAGAATGCGGATTTGGAGATGGAGGAATAGGGGTTTCTTTATCTCCGCACACGGAAGATCACAAAAGGTACGCAAATACCTTTGCAACTCGATTCTTATCTCTACTCTGAACCCTTAGAGATCAACTTCTGTTAGTCGTTCAACTCAATTAATTCTTCTAGTGATGAGAAATGTTCTGCCAATCCACTGGGCTTCTCTAATTCTCCAATGACTTGTCGAAAGGTTTCTTTCTTTTGTAATTGTAACTGGCGAACACGTTCCTCGATCGTTCCCTGAGCAACCATTCGATAAATAAAGGTGGGTTTAACCCTCCCTAAGCGATGGGCTCGGTCAATTGCCTGTTCTTCGACAGCCGGGTTCCACCATGGATCCATTAAAAACACATAATCTGCAGATTTGAGAGTGACTCCAAGCCCAGCTGCCTTTAGCGATGCAAGCATTACCGCAGGCTCCTTTGAAGATTCGAACCGATCCACGGGTTTAGAGCGATCCCGCGTGGAGCCGGTAAGTTCAAGAATTTCCAAATGAGGAATTTCCAGTTTTATCCGTTTCTTTATGAGGGATAAAAAAGTGGTGAACTGACTAAATACCAAGACTTTGGCCCCAGAGCTAGAAAGGTCATGCAATTTTTCGATTAACAAATCACTCTTAGTTCCACAAGCGGGCAAATGTTCCCTGCCTGGAAGTAAACCAAGATCACAACAGGCTTGGCGCAACCGGGTGAGGAGGGAGAATACATG
>JABBBW010000180.1:5305-6146 GCA_018607205.1 Opitutales bacterium
CTTTGTATACTTTGCGCTGTTCGTCGTTCAGGGGGCAGGGGAGTTCGGTTTCGAGCTTCGGTGGAAGTTCAGAAGCCACTTCATTCTTCATCCTGCGCAAGACAAAGGGAGTAACTTGACGGCGTAATAGTTGCAGGGTTTTGGCCGAATCCTCAATGAGGCAATTTTCTAACTCTTTGCGGGCACCCAACAAACCAGGCATAAGAAAGCGAAAAATTGTCCATAAATCGAGAGCAGAATTTTCAATAGGAGTGCCCGAAAGGGCAAGTCGGTTCCGGGCTTCAATCGATAAGCAAGCCTGAGTAACTTTGGCCTTTGGATTCTTGATTAATTGAGCTTCATCGAGCACCGCATAGCGGAATTCCACTTTGTCGAGGAGGTGGCGATGGCGTCTTAATTGAGTATAACTGGCAACCCACAAACAGGGTTCATCTGTTTGATCAAATGTTTCTTCTTTCCTTAAAATACGAACCTTTAATTTTGGAAAATGTTTAGCCGCCTCTTTTACCCAAACTGGAACCACCGATGCTGGACAAGTAACCAAGTCTGGCAAATCTTGGGTGGTTTGCGAACTAAGTAGTGCAAGGGTCTGCATGGTTTTCCCCAAACCCATTTCATCGGCAAGTAACGGGTGACAGCCCAAACTGTGTAAGGCATGTAAATGAGCGACTCCTTGCTTTTGGTAGGGCCGAAGAAAGGTGAATTTTTTGCCCACCCCGTTAGTATCAAGGGCTTTGATCGATTCTCGCCAATGATCAAGCTGTCCATCGGCCCGTGTTCTCAGATACTTTCGGGCAAATAGGGAAAAAAGCATATACCTCGGCCACTGGGCACGCTTGGC
>JABBBW010000155.1 GCA_018607205.1 Opitutales bacterium
TGTACGAAAAAAATTACTTTGAGGACGAACTTGAAGGAAACATGTCTTTCTATTATCCGATGTCCAATGCCGAGATCTTCAGGTATTTTAATAAATTAAGAGAGGACGGTTTGAAGCCGGGTGAAATCCCCGTAAAAAACAACATCCGATTGGAAGCCACTTTTTCCAAGGGAATTCCCACAGGTCCTTACCGCACTTATTTTCACCCCAGAGGACATCCGTTTTTGACCAAGGCGGACTTACTGGAAGAAGAAGGAAGGTTTGACGCACAGGGCAGGCTAATTGGAAACCAAGTTTGTTATTACCCTAGAACTGAAGGTCTAGTTGTTTATCTGCCAGATAACAAACCACTCGAAACCATTCACGAACCCAATTCCTTTGGGTTATCAAAAGCGATTGACGAATGCTACCTCGCCATAGAAGAAATTCCCGCTTATCGAAATCCCAAAAATCTTCCAGCCAAGGTTTTTTGTGTGGATATAAGAGGTGGGAAAATTTCTCCTGTTTGGTCATCTGAAATTGTTGAACTTGCGGTTCGAAATATGGATGGGAATATTCTCCCAGGTAGATACCCAGCCAATTTTGAAGCTTACCGAGATCAAGCAGTTAAAAAGGCTAAGGAAGTTGTACTAACCCAAGATTTATCTGACGACCCAAACCTTCTATCCCTTACTTCCCGAGGTGCTGCAGTCCAAGTTATCGCCCTTAATAAAAATGGTGAAATACGCGACATCCTATGGAGTAATTTAAATCGAAAAAATAACCTGGACCTAGAACAACGCATTCTTAAAAAGAGGAAGAGAATTCACCGATCTTGGGATGCTGGTGATGCAACCGCATCCGAATGGACCATTTCAAGTGGATTAAACTTGATCATCCGTGACGATCCAAGCGACCCTCAAAACGACCCTTACCTGCAGTTAAAAGGTTTGTAATAAGCTAATAGCTTTTTACTAATTTTTTCCTACTTTTGCTCAATTAGATCGAATGGGCTCGTTTTAGGAAGAGGTAAATTCTCGAATGGATTCGCCGATTTATCAACTGCTGGTACAACAGGACTTTTTAACTGATCAAACGGACTAAGTTTTTTATCAACTGTCGGTACAGGCTCAGTATTTAATTGATCAAAAGGATTAGCAGATTGAGTGGTTGACTGATTAACTTGGTCAAACGGATTCGCCAAATTATTAGCTCCCTGGTTTAACTGCTCAAAAGGGTTAGCCGGAGCAGAAACCTTTTCCCCATCCACTTCATTCAGCTTGGTTGGCTTGGCTTCTACCCCTATCCTTTGGGGACTGGGAAGCTTTTTACCCACCCAAAATGGGGTAATTGAATCCCGAACCTCCTCGTAAAAGGAAACCACGGTTGGACGACCGCTGTACTTCCAGGAGAATCGAATTGGGTCTGTGGGGTTTCGGTTTTTCAAATCCCGTAAAATCTGTAAATCATACCCTCCTCCCTCGCTTGGATATCCTCCAACCCATGGCAAATAAAAACGCCAAGGTTTTCCTTCGTCTATATTCTGTGCATCTATCCATCGGTTGCTGGTTTTAAGTATATAACCGATAAAGATTCCCCCCTGTGTTTTCGGGGGCAAAATTTGGGCACCTACTAACCTAAGATGCTGGTCCATGGACCATCTTACCGAAATTCGGTTTCCCACAACCAAATCGTTGAGAAGTAAGATTGTTTCCGGCTTAAAACTCCCTCCATTTGCAGGCCCTTGCCCAATCCATTCCGGAATAAATCGATGTAAATAATTCCCATCGTCCAAAACCTCAATCCAGGTATCTCCCTTGGAAGACAAAATACCTTCCATAGTTCCGGTATTTCCCACACACATCGCTCCTTGTAAAAGCCCAGTACAGAAAACGAGTCCGCACCAAAACCTTTTAACCAAGGCACCCTTTTGAAATGTTGAAAGATACAGCACTTCTTTATATCTAGTAAGCTTTGCCATATACAATCAAGCAGATCTGCATTGTAAGTTTGGAAAGTTAAGGCTATTCCCAAGGTCGTGAATACGATTATTTCTCAGTGGAGAGATTCCTTACACAAAATCCTCGACATCTATGAACGCAAACGTGGATCGATCAGGATTTTCTTCCCTATCCTTTTTAGTTTCTTCATTTTTTTAAATGTCGCTTGCTACTGGTTGGCCATTTACACCGCCTTTCCTTATTACATGATGACCCATGAGGCATCTCACTACGTAAAATTACAAATACCTGTGGGAATCTTTGGTGCCCTGTTTGACAGTTTGTCTTTTTTTGCAACTATTTGGATTATCCGGCGTGCACTCGCATCCAATAAGACTTCGGAATATGTCTTTCACCTCTCCCTCGATCTGATCATTGCAGTACTCGCAACCTTTTGGGTATTGTTCGTTTTTACCTTCGGAGGATGGATGATAAGCCTGTGGGAAACAGCACCTGAACAACTTGCAGAGCGGGGAACAAAATATACGAACCGGGCAATTCAGGCGATCCAGGATCCCACTGGTCGTGAAAATGCCAAGAATATATACTTCGGCCTGATTATGGGAATATCTGCAGCCTTGCCCACCTGTATGCACCTGGGTCTTTTTTTTACTTCTGTATTACAAAAAATATTCCCACAAAAAAATAAAGTAGATCCCAAAAAAAATGATATCAATACCAACTTGAAACCTGAATAAATGATTTGCCTGAGGGCCAGACCACTTTAGCCAAAGGACCTGAAAAATTTAAATGGGAACTACCTGCAAAGAATAAGTTGCCAATGAATTATTCTCATGGGCAGTATTAAAACATAGGTTTATGGATTCTCTCGTTAAACTTCCCACCACCAGCCCAAACATCTACAAATTTTATTGATGAAAAAACATAACCAAAAATACATATTGGTGTTAATTTCAATGCTTTTCACAGCCTTCATAACCGAAGCAAGCGAGGTTAAAAGACCAGAACAAAGAAGCGGATATAATCAGAATAAGGATATTGGATGCAAAGCTCCAAAGAACGCTGATATTCTGTTCAATGGAACTATAAAATCAGTAAAAAAGAACTGGGAAATGTGGCCAGATAAGAGCATGGATATCACCTGGAAAATAATGAATGACCCCAAGGGAAATGGACAAACTTTAATGGCCAATGGAGGTAAGAGATGGGGAACACATGATTTGGTAACCAAGAAAAAATATTCCAATTACGAAGGCCATGTAGAATTTGTAATGATGGGTGCAAGGGGTGATGGAAAAGCGGATGGATATACAAATAGCGGAGTCTACATGCAAAACCGTTATGAAATCCAGATCGAGTCTCCCAAGAATAAAGACATGCATGATCCATACAATTGGAAGATTGGGCCTCATGGGATTGCCGCTTTCTGCATGGATCGAGTGCCCGACACCAATGCCTGGAGGCCCAATGGGCAATGGCATGCATTTCACTTTCTTTTCAAAAATGCGAAATGGAAAGGCGATCAAAAAGTCGCCAATGCACGGGCCACTGTGTGGTGGAATGGCTTAAAAGTGCACGATGATATTGAAGTCAAAAAAGCCAATGGAGGAATCAAAATAACCCCTACTCCTGGAGGTTTAAAGTTACAGGAACATGGCCAGGATGTTCGCTTTCGAAATATCTGGATGATTGATCAAAATTAACACCAATTATTGGATGGTTCAGGTTGATCAAACCTGAAAAAGCAAACAAATTAAAAAGCAGCCTACCTACGCTCGAACGGCAAATTGGTACGCCCTGGCCGCTCCAAAAAACAAATCGGTGAAAGCATCCACTGTATCGTCAATCGGGTCGGAGTATCCACCACCCATGAACAAGAGCATGGGAATTTCAAGTTTGTGACGCCAATCAAAAACCCGTTCGTTCCGCTGACTCATCCCCTTTCGAGTCAGGTTTAATAATCCGAGAGCATCCGCACTCAACGCGTCCACTCCCGCCTGGAAGAATATGAGGTCAAATGATTGATCACTTAATTGAGCCAAGGTACGATCAAGGCCGTCCAAAAACTCTTCATCCCCTGCCCCCTTGGAGAAGCCGAGATCGAGATCACTGGTTTTTTTTCGAAAGGGAAAATTATCCTGCCCATGAAGAGAAACAGTGTACACGCGATCATCCCCTTGGAAAATTTCTGCCGTCCCATCCCCTTGGTGAACATCGAGATCAAGAATCAGAACGCGTTCCGCCTGTCCGCGCCCAAGGGCAAACTCTGCACAGATAGCAAGGTCGTTAAAAATACAATAGCCTGCCCCTTCTCGCCGGAAAGCATGGTGGGTACCTCCTGCCATATTTCCAGCAATAGGAAAACCTTTAGCGAGAAGGTCGAGGCCATCGAGGGCGCCTCCGACCAGGCGAAGTGTACGTTCCACGATTTCCGGCTTCCACGGACGCAGCCCAATCCGTCGGATTTCATCTTCGCACAAAGACTGGGAGAGGAAACGATCAACAAAGCTGGCATCGTGAGCGAGTAAAATTTCTTCTCTCTGAGCCAGCCTTGGGCTTTTTATTTCAATCAAACCATCCTTGTCCCTCAGACGGATATTTTCGGCAATGCGAGAGTAGCGATCCACAGGAAAACGGGCAGTACGATCAAGTCCCGACGAATAAATCTCGTCATAAAACAAAGTCATACAGGACTCTGATGAGTGGCTTTTGTGTTGTTCAAATTTGTCCATCCTACAAAACTACTTATTCTTAATACTGTGAGCATGCAAAACGCATTTCTTGGTTCCCTTGTTGGCGACGCTATCGCCATGCCCGCGCATTGGTACTATGATCGAAACGCCCTCGACCGGGATTACGGTGATTTTGACAGTTACTTAGCTCCCCGCAATCCCCACCCGGATAGTATTTTGTGGAGATCCAAATATGAACCCATTGGTCCAAAGGCAGATATTTTACACGACCAGGCCAAGTTCTGGGGCAAAAGAGGTGTTCATTACCACCAATTCCTTCAGGCAGGCGAAAATACTTTAAACCTAAAACTCTCTGTCGAACTTTACCGTTGGATCATTCTTCGTGGTAGTTTTGACCTTGATGAATGGCTTGCCCGGTATGCCGAGGTTATGCTCACTCCGGGATGGCACCACGACACCTACGCGGAAGAATACCACCGAAATTTCTTCGCCCACTACGCCCGGGGGAAGAGCCTAAGGTCCTGTGGATCTGCAGATTTACATATTGGTGCACTCAGCCTTATACCCGGACTACTCGCTGGGTTGGAAGCACTCGAAATCACCGACCCTGCCACACTGATCGAACTTGCAGTCGCCTTGGTTCGGGCTACTCATGACCACGAATATTCCCTGCGGGCAGCAACCGACTTTACCCGTATCCTTCTGCATGTCGCAGATGGTGTGCCCATCCGCAAGGTACTTTCTGAACTTCCTATACCTGGAGTTTCGGTGTCAAAATTTATGAACTGGGTTGATTTGCCCGATCGTATAGTGGTGGGTGAAAAACTTTCCACCGCATGCTACCTCCCCGAATCCTTTGTAGCCTCCCTTTATTTCGCCTGGAAATATCACGACGATTTCTCCCTCGCCCTTCTCCAAAACGCGAAGGTAGGTGGGGACAACTGTCATCGGGCAGTCGTGGTAGGAGCCTCCCTTGGTATTGGATGTGGGGTACCTAGAAAATGGTTAAGGGATTTGATCTCAATGGAGGATTTGCGCTGCGACCTCCGAACGGTCAAGGGCTTGAGTCTTTAAACAAAGCAAGTTGACCGGTTGAAAGGTCGGTGGACTTTTTTCGCTTCACCCGTCCTGTTCCCTTTCGCGATCCATGCTTTTGTAAAACTTCCTGCGATGTTTTTTTCCCACTTACACTGCGTCTAATTTCATAGATACGATCCTTCATTTGTTTGCTTCTTTCCTTTATACAAACTACCGGAGGAGAATAATCAGTTAGTCTTACCTCTTCCGCGTATGCAATTTCTGCAGGAGTAAATTCCCTTAACTCAGGAACCCATTTTTTTACAAATGTACCCTCTGGGTCATGATCCAAAAATTGTTTGGTCGGACTGTACACCCGGATAGCGTTGATCCCGGTAATACCCGCCTGCATTTGCAACTGGGAGATATGGATACCCGGCTCATAATCGAGAAACATCCGGGCAAGTGGGCCATGAAT
>JABBBW010000067.1:0-22649 GCA_018607205.1 Opitutales bacterium
AAAAACGAATGAGGCTTATGCACTTGCCAAAATTGCCGGCTTGGAAATGTGCCGGCATTATCGAAACCAGTATGGAGTACTTTATCACAGTGCTATGCCCACTAACCTGTATGGTCCGGGAGATAACTATCATGGTGAAAACTCCCATGTTTTACCTGCTCTAATCCGGCGTTTTCATGAGGCTAAAGAAGCAGGCTCAGATGAAGTCATGATTTGGGGAACAGGAAAACCGCGGCGGGAATTAATGCATGTGGATGATCTTGCAAGTGGAGTATTGTATCTTCTTAAAATGGAACAGCCCCCTGACTGGGTAAACCTCGGCACGGGCATTGATCATTCGATTTTGGAAATCGCCAATTTAGTAAAGAATGTAACTGGTTTTAAGGGGGGAATTACTCATGACTTTGATAAACCTGATGGCATGCCAGTTAAGAGGCTTGATGTTTCTTTGATAAATGCTCTTGGATGGACATCTCATATTCCTTTAGAAGAAGGAATAGGAACGGCTTATGAGGATTTCTTGGCTAGCTTGATATCCGGGACTACACGACTGTAGTTTTACCAAAGATCATTCTTTAACAATCCTATTTATTCGAATTGTTTGCGGAATTCCCGGAAATCGTTGGTCAAGTCTCGAACTTGATAGCGAAGCGCTTCCACTTCTTCTTTTAAATCCTTGAACTCGGAAAGTGCGCTGTCTACTTGATCAAATCTTTTATCTGGAGTTGGCACATATACTGCACTTCCATCTTGTAATTCTTCAAGCTGGGGAGGAGGGGCAAGCTTGTGAAACCAACGGGATTCTTTCTGCCCAGGTCTGGCTTCCATAATTCCAACCAGGCTCGGTGAGCGCTCCATCATGTCAGTAAGTGTGTCTTCAACATCCTCTAAGCCATCGAATTCGAACATCCGGTCAGCCCGGTTATTTAATTCACCACTTGTTTGAGGTCCACGGTTTAAAAGTTCTGCAATAAGGGAACGTTCTGCTTTGATTAAGTCGAGCTCCTTCTCGGCATTATGTTGAAATTTAGGAACGCGTGAACCGACCAGGTCGACACGATGTACTAATCTTTTGACCCTTAAACCCTCAATTGCTTGATTTACCTCATCTTCATCCAAGCTTGTTTTAGGTAGACGGTTGTTCTTTTGGTTACAGGCATTAACCAAGCCATTGAGGCTCATAGGATAATACTCTGGAGTGGTTAACTCTTTTTCAATTAAAGAGCCAAGAACTCTTGTCTCCTCAAAATTTAATTGAACTAGATCGGTATTCTCTGAATTCGGAGCTTGTGTACTTTCTTCCGGAGAATTTTCTTCGTTTGTCTCAAGCATCTTGCGTTGTTGCTAACCCCAAAGCCCAAGATGATGTAGAGGACAACAGAATTAGTTAGATACTACGTTTATCAACCTGTGAGGCTTATCAAATTCTACCTTGCCTGGAGTAAGTGCGAAAAGGGTAAAGTCTTTACCTACACCAACATTTTTGCCTGGGTGGTATTTAGTTCCGCGCTGGCGAAGTATAATATTTCCAGCAAGTACAGATTCGCCACCAAATTTTTTGACTCCTAATCGTTTACTATTGCTGTCGCGTCCGTTTCTTGAAGTTCCTTGTCCTTTTTTATGTGCCATGACGTGTGTAGGTTAAATGTAAGAAATTATTTATGATCGATCGATTCGATTTCTATAACGGATAAGAGTTGGCGATGTCCGCGACGACGCTTGTATCCTTGGCGGCGTTTCTTTTTGAAAACAATAACTTTCTTATCTTTCTTGTTTTCTAGAATTTTGGCAGTGACCGATGCACCTTCCACAGTGGGGGATCCGAAGGTCGACTTGCCGTCTTCAACCAACATTAAAACATCGTCGATTTTGACTTGGTCACCCTCTTTGGTTTCGGGGTAGCGGTTAACGAATAGCTTGTCGCCTTTTTGAACGACGAACTGACTGCCTTGGGTGCGGATAGTGGCTTTCATGATTTTTAGGAAATCCTCTAAAAAACCAATTTCTTGGCTTCTTGGCAAGTGCGATCTTGGTATTACAGAGTATTTCCTAATGTGGGTTTCGACTCTAAAATAGATTTAGGTATTGAGAAACCGATCAACAAAGGCATTCAGGATCAAGGTTCATTTGGGCAACCCGAGTAGCTGGACCTTTCATAAGTACATTAAATTCATCATCGATACTTAACAAAATTTCTCCACCTGGCATTTCCACCGTAATTTCTTGATCGCAGGCATCCATTTTTCGGGCCACTGCACCTGCGGCAGAACTACTGCTACCCGATGCGAGGGTATATCCAGCTCCACGCTCCCAGATCTCAATTCTTATTCGATTACGGTTAATAACCTGTAGGAATTGAACATTTGTACGATTGGGGAAGTTTGGATGATTTTCAAGTTCTGCTCCGTACTTTTTAGCTGTTGATTCTGTTACTTCATCAAGGGGTATAACGCAGTGAGGATTGCCAATGGTCGCTCCGTAGTAGTTAAAGGATATATCGGAAAGCTCGATTTTCTCGTTCAATACTTCCCTCGGGGTATCGCCTACAGAGATTGGAATAATGTCACTGTGAAAACTTACCTTTCCCATTTCAACAGAAATAATAGATTTGTTGGCTGCTACTTCACAGGTAACGACTCCGCCGAGTGTATCGACGGTAAAGGGCTGGTCGCTAACCAATTCGGAATCCCGTAAGTACCTGGCAAATATACGTAATCCATTTCCACTTTTTTCTGCTTCACTTCCATCCGGGTTGAGTATGCGCAAGCCAAACTCTGCCTTATCCGAAGGCAAAGGACCCACTAAAATACCGTCCGACCCCAAACCAAAGTTACGGTGGCAGATACGGACGGTTTCTTCGCAAGAAAATTCATGGTTTGTGCTAGATGGATTATAGACAAGGTAGTCATTTCCAAGGGCGTGGTATTTTTCGAAGATCATGAGCTAAATGGTTTATTGATTAATTATGTGCCTGTGCAGGAGAATTTTTTCGTTCCAGTACCCATTGGATGATCGAGTGGTTATCTTTAATGTATTTTCGGGTGATACGAAGAAATTCAGCTGGATGGATGTTGTTGTTTTGAAAAAAATGTCGATCTCCACCACAACCGTACATGACTTCCTCCGGTAATTCTCCTTTTAACTTTGCCCGTGCCTTGGGTAAAATTCTAGGTAACCATTCAATGTCCTCAACTTTTTCTGATCTTGGGGGCAGGTTGTTCGGGTCGATCCGTTCGGTAGATGTTTTACCATTTTGTTCTTCAAGGAAATAGGACCATCTCTCATAATGAACTAGAACAAATGTGAGGAGGTCAGGTTCGTGGTGTAGGCACCAATCTTCTGCATAATCAAAGATATCTATTTTATTGATTCCATAAGAGGCCAGTCTTGGGATTTCTTCTTCGATAGGAAAAGTTTCAGCATTTGTATTACCGGCACGGTAGAGTGATACGGCTAATTCCCAAATACGGGATAAATCTTGTTGGAATTGGTATGACATTTGAATCAACGCACCATCGAGCGGAGATTAATAGAGGAACCAGAAAGATTAGGCCAAGCGAAAATCCATTTGCTTGTCCTGAGTATTGATTTTATCAATTTGCACATTTATTTGCTGTCCGATTTTTAATTTGTTCTTTGGGTTTTTTCCAAGCAGCGATGTGCCACTTGAATTTATCCGATACCCTAGTTCCCGTGGCAGGGAACGAATGGTAACAAATCCACGAGCAAGCGTTTCCGTTAATTCAATAAAAAATCCCCGACGATTGATCTCTGTGATCAAAGCTTCATGTTTTACAGGATTTCTACTTTCCAAGTCTCGCTTGTAGTACAAAATTAACTTATCTTTGACCGATTCCCTTTCGGCATCGACACTGTTTCGCTCACTTACCGAGAGTTTCTTAGCAAGACCTTCCAATGATTCCGAGGGTGAGTTTTTATTAGGATTCTTCCTGATTAATGCTTCTATCGCCCGATGAGTTACCAAATCTGCATACCTGCGAATAGGTGAAGTGAAATGCAGATAATCTTGCATAGCTAATCCATAGTGCCCATCTGGGCTTGCTCGGTAACAAGCCTGTTGTAAACTACGCAGAAATTTGATTCTTAACACTTGTGAGATTGGAGATCGCTTGATTTGTGCGAGCATCTTTTGCACTTCTTTACGAACGGTTAATTCACCACAGGATATACCAAAGAGGGACATGAAATGCCTTAATTCTTGTAAGTTTTCTGGATCTGGATCTGGGTGTGTTCGGTAAACAACAGGAAGTCTTCGCTTGCGGGTTTGTCGGGCTATAGTTTGGTTAGCCAAAAGCATGAATTCCTCGATCAATTGATGACTTTCATCGTCTGTATTTTGATAAATCTGCTCGGGTTGCCCCACCTCATCTACAAGGATTTTGACCTCGAATGAAGAAAGTTCAAGAGATCCATGATCCATTCGCTTTTGGCGCAGGATGGATGCGGTTTTTCCAAGTGTTTGAATGGTGTAATGAATTTCCCCCAGGATGGATTCGTTTACTTCATTAAGCGGGATGCCAGGATTTCCAGAATATCGGCTAGGTGGTGGGGAAGCTTGAAGAATCTCTTTTAGGTTATCTTTTTCCAAAAAGAGCAGTGCTTGTTCGTAAGTAAGTCTTTTGTCACTGCAAATGACTGATTCAAAAAGATGGTGTCCTTGAAGTTCAAACTTCGAGGAAAAGCGGAAAATGACAGATTTTACCAAACGGTCTTCCCCCTCGACTAAGCTGCAAATCCCGCTGGACAAAGAGTGCGGGAGCATGGGAACAACTTCGCCAACAAGGTAGGTTGAGTTGGCTCTTTTTTTTGCTTCATTGTCCAAGGCAGAACCTCGTTTTACATAATGAGAAACATCAGCAATATGGACTCCTATCTCAAGGTCACCGTTGTCCAATCTAGTCATGGAGATTGCATCATCAAAGTCACGGGCGTCTAAGGGATCTATTGTTAAGGTGAAGGTGTCGCGCATGTCCTTTCTACCTTTACAGTCCTTATTTGACACTTTTTCTCCAAAAGCGTTTGCTTCGTCCTCTACCGCACGAGGGAAGGATTGGGGTAGTCCATACTTAGCCAGTATACCCTTGTGGTCAGTCCGAGCGTCATCAGCTGGTCCAAGGACCTTGATGATTTTACATGTTGGAATGCGTGCAGGCGGATCCCATCTTACAAATTTTACAAGGACTTTATCGTTTTCTTGGGCATTTCTTGTGTCCCCCATGACTTTAAATGGCATAGGAATTCTGGAATTTTCCGAATTAACGATGGGTCTTCCGATTTCACTACTGAAAAAACCAAGAAATTCATCGGTCTTTCGCTTTACAACCTTTCCAACTTCATACCTTGGGGGTTTGGGCTTACCAAATTTTCTTTTTTTGTCTTTTTTTTTGGGAGGAAGTGTAAACAGTTCAACTACATCTCCATGAAACGAAGTTAAAGACCTTCCCCGAGCAAGAGAAATAACTTCATCAGTATCAGCTAAAACAACTTTAGCTCTACCATTTCTTACAAAAAAGATCGTGCCTTGTAATTTTTTTTTACTTTGCAGGGGGGGTATTAGTTACTGACCTCGAGGATATCCCAACCTTCAGGAAGAGCTTCTTTGGGGTCATTTACCGTTTCAATATCGGTGTTTTCATCTGCATCTTCAGCTGGTGGTTTTGCAAATACGCCTTCCCCGTCTTCAGTCGCGGTTTTTTCGTACCACTCGACTTTTCCGTTGGAAAATAAAACATGTCCACCATCACCACTCCAAGGGGAGTCTGCTTCCCATTCTTCACCATTGTGTCCACGAGTCCACATGATGGGAAAGGGACCACTGGCAAGGTTTTGATCAAGTTTAGTACTGGCACCTTCACCAGGAATAGCAATGGTCCAACCGATGGCAGATTTTTGTTCATCATCTAATCCGCCTGGGTCAGTCGGTATTAGTGAGGGTTTACCGGCACCTCCATCATCGGTAAGAGCAAGAACACGGTCGTCTTCATCGATAAACCATAAAGATGGTTCTGTGGTTCTAGTTTTCTTGCGAAACCAAACCGCAAATCCGGCTGGAGTTTGTTCTTCCAAAGATTCTGAAGTGGGGAACTTTGCTTGGCCTTTGTAAGCCTGAACAATTCCCTTATGGATGTCCATTAGTTTGTCTTTGGCAGCTAACTGTCCTGCTTGTCCAAAGATGCCTCCAAATGCACCAATGGCAATTCCGGCTAATATGCCTATGATTGTAATGACAACAAGAAGTTCGATAAGGGTGAAGCCTTTACGCTTAGAATGGTGCTTTTTCATAAGGAACAGTTTTAATTTTTTAAGACAAGATCAGTATGGTAAGGGAAATCTTGAGCAAAGTGCAAGCGACTTCTCCCGCTGTGATTCAATGGTTGATGCTTCATCTGGAGCTTGCAGGATTTTGTAAATAATGCCTGCAATAATTTCCATCTCTGCTTCTTTCATGCCTCTTGATGTAACTGCAGGTGTGCCAATGCGCAGACCACTTGTTTGGAATGGACTACGGGTTTCTCCGGGTACGGTATTTCGATTTAGGGTAAGATTAGCTCCCTCTAGAGCTAGTTGAGCAACCTTACCAGTCATCTCCGGGTGAGAGGGGCGAAGGTCCAGGAGGAGTAGGTGGTTGTCTGTTCCGCCACTAACCACATGAAACCCAAGACCGTTTAAGGCATTAGCCATGGCATGTGAGTTTGATTTTACTTGTTTTTGGTAAGTAATGAACTCGGGTTTTCCTGCTTCTTGAAAGCAGGTAGCCTTGGCTGCGATCACATGCATGAGCGGTCCTCCTTGGTTCCCAGGGAAAACTGCTGAATCAATTGCTTTTGCATATTCTTCCTTGCAAAGAATGAGCCCCCCTCTTGGACCCCTTAGGGTTTTGTGAGTCGTGGTGGTTACAAAGTCGGCATGAGGCACAGGAGACGGGTGTAGCCCGGCGGCTACCAATCCAGCAATATGGGCTATATCAGCAAGAAGCAGGGCACCATTGGCTTTGGCGATTTTACCCATACGTTCAAAGTCAATGGTTCTTGAATAAGCGGAAGCTCCAACTGTAATGAGTTTAGGTTTTTCTTGTTCTGCCAAAGCCTCGATAGAATCGTAATCAATTCTGCCACTGGTAGTGTCGACTCCGTAGTTGATTACTTCATAGAGCATGCCGCTGCAATTTTTGGGATGGCCATGAGTAAGGTGTCCCCCGTCCTGTAAGCTCATAGTAAGAATCTTATCTCCTGGTTGGAGCATGGCAAAGTAGACCGCGGTATTGGCTTGGCTGCCCGAGTGGGGCTGCACATTTGCATGTTCTGCTCCAAAAAGCCGTTTAGCTCTCTCAATCGCCAAACTTTCAGCGACATCTACATGTTCGCAACCACCGTAGTACCTTTTGGCGGGGTATCCTTCTGCGTATTTGTTGGTCAATACGCTGCCGGTCGCTTCGATAATTGCAGGTAGGGTAAAATTTTCAGAGGCAATTAATTCGATATGGGTTTGTTGCCTTTGCCTTTCCTGTTCGATTGCTTGATGAATTTGAGGATCAATCTCGGACAGCGGGCGAGCGTCCAGCGTGGAAGAAAGCAGGGTGGATGGTGTATCAGTTTCGATCGTCATGATTTAATTTACTAATTCTAAAAATTTAGAGGTTTTTTTCAACCCAGTTGATCAAGGATGGAATCGCTTCGAGCATTCGGTCTCTACATTGGCGATAAACTTCAATGTCCTGACCATAAGGGTCGGGGAGTTCCTTAGTTTCTCCCTCCACAAATTCTCGCATTAAATATATGGGGTAGCCCTCGGGCAGTTCGAAGTACATGTTAATTAATGCCCGATGCGATTCGGTCATACAGAAAACGACGGAAGCTTCTTGCAAAGAAGTTCGCGTTAGGCCGGAACTACGATGATCCCGAATATCAACCTTGATTTCCTCGCATGCATCTATGGAGTTTTGCGATGCTTTATCGCCATCCATGGCAGATAGACCAGCGGAGTAGGCAAGAATCTTTTTGGAACTTTTAGATTCGTCCATTGCATTTGCAAATAAACGCTCGGCCATTGGACTGCGGCACACGTTTGCCGTACAGATAAAAAGAACTTTTTTAAGTTCTTTTCTCTCTTTTTTCGCTCGACTCTTTTTGCCCATACGCGTGTTTAATCTTCATCTGCAATCGATCTGATGGCAAGGGTGAACCTCTTTAAGTTCTTGAAAATTCACGGTGCCCAATATCTTTGCGGTAATACTTTGAGGAGAACGCTACAGATTTGCACAATTCATAAGCCGAGTTCCTCGCATCCTGCAGGCTTTTTCCTGTACCTACCGCACCCAGTACACGACCGCCAGAACTAACCACACTTCCATCTGGTCTAGAGGCTGTGCCAGCATGAATAAGCAGAGTGCATGGGGGAAGCGGAGAGGGCGGGGTAATCGTATCCCCCTTTGGATAGTTACCAGGGTATCCTTCGCTTGCGAGCACGACTACCAAGGCAAACTCCTGTTTTATCTTAAGTTGTTCAGGCAAGGGTTCCCCTTTGGCCGAGGAAATAAGTACGGGAACTAGGTCTTGATCGACCAAGGGTAAAATAACTTGGGTTTCGGGATCACCGAAGCGAACATTAAATTCCAACACTTTTGGACCTGATTTTGTAAGCATTAATCCAATATAGAGGGTTCCCCGAAATTCCATGCCTTCCGACTTTAATCCAGCCAAAGTTGGTCGAACGATGCTCTCCTCATATTCGGCAAGCATGGATGGACTCACCAATGATGTGGGTGCATAAGCTCCCATTCCCCCGGTGTTAGGACCCGTATCTCCTTCGCCCACCTTTTTATGATCCTGGCTCATGGGCAGAGTAACATAATTTTCACCTGAACAAATTAAATGGAGGGAGGCTTCCTCTCCTTCTAGAAATTCTTCGATCACCACTTCGCTTCCGCTTGCACCAAAACGATTTCCACTGAGCATGTCGTGTATCTCTGTTTCCGCTTCCTCTTTACTGTTGCAAATAATCACGCCCTTACCGGCGGCCAAGCCACTAGCTTTTACCACCACGGGGAGGGAGCAGGATTGTAAATATTCAAGTGCGGTTTCGACCTCGCAAAAATTGCCATATTCAGCGGTGGGAATGTTATGTCGGGCAAGAAAGTCTTTGGAGAATGCTTTGCTCCCCTCAAGTCTTGCACATGCTGCATTGGGCCCGTAAGCAAGGACGCCCGCTTCATTCAAGGCGTCGACCACTCCATTGCAGAGAGGGACTTCGGGGCCGACCACTACAAGATCGATCTCTTCCTCTTTCGCTATATTTAAAATACTTTCGTTGTCTTCCACAGCTACGGGAAGGACACGGAATTCCTGCTCGATACCTCCGTTGCCAGGAGCGACTAAAACCTCATTAACGAGGGGACTTTGAGAACAGATTTTGGCAAGTGTGTGTTCGCGCCCACCACTGCCAAGGACGAGAATGTTAAGGTTTTTTTCATTCATTCTCTATTGGTTTTCTTGAATCATTTGATGAAGTCGAGGCAATTTGTCTTTGCCTTTCTTCCATCCGCCCTATTTTCAATGTTTCTATGCGGGTATTTTTTATTGGAATATGTGGAACGGCTATGGGTAATGCGGCTGTATTGCTCAAGAAAATGGGCCACGAAGTGGCGGGTTCCGATGCTGGGGTTTATCCACCTATGTCCGAGGTGTTGGAAGATTCTGGCATTCAATTATTTGAAGGCTTTGCTGAAGAAGAAATGACTAACTGGCAGCCAGACCGTGTGGTAGTGGGCAATGCAGTTTCCCGGGGAAATCCACAGGTAGAAAAACTTTTAATTGATCGAGAGACTCCATTTGTTTCTTTGCCTCAATTAATTGGCGAGGATTTGATTGGAAACCGTTCTTCCATTGTGGTTGCAGGAACTCATGGAAAAACCACAACCACAGCACTAGCCGCATATTCCTTACATTCATCCGCGATAAATCCTGGTTATTTGATTGGAGGAGTACCGCTCGACCTGCCTGCTGGTAATGAACTTGGTGGTTTGTCTGCCCCCTTTGTAATTGAAGGAGATGAATATGATTCCGCATTTTTTGATAAACGCAGCAAATTTATCCATTATCGTCCACGCATATTGGTTCTCAATAACCTGGAATTTGATCACGGAGATATTTTTCGGGACTTGGAAGATATATCACGCAGTTTTTCTCATCTCTTACGGATTGTTCCATCGAATGGATATGTTTTACGAAATGGAGATGATCCAAACCTACTCGCCTTGCCTGATTCTCCATGGACTGAAGTATTTTCTGTTGGCGTGGAAAAATCAAACGACTTAGTAATTGCCAACTTTAATGAAGATACAACTGGGAGCCAATTTGATTTAGTTTGGCGGGGAGAATTGGTCAGGCAGATAAGGTTTGGCATGCCCGGTCTTTTTAATGCCCGAAATTTAGCGATGGCTATGTTGTCCGCGTCCCTCGTTCAATCTTTTGATCGGGAAAAGCAGTCTGTTTTTGAAAATCCATTTTTAGGAACCAAAGAAATTGATTATTCGAACTGTCGGGGAGTGAAGCGCCGTCAGGAAGTTTTATTAGACCAGGAAAATTTATTGGTCTTATCCGACTTCGCCCATCATCCAACCGCAATTTCTGGAGCATTGGAATCCCTGCGGTCCCGTTGGCCAGACAGAAAAATTATTGCCTGTTTTGAACCCCGTAGTAATACCGCGGTGACCAATGTTTTTCAGGATCGTTTCGCGGAGTCCCTCGCATTGGCTGATCATGCCTTGATTGGACAAGTTCACAGGGTCGAACGAATTGCTCCAGAAAAAAGAATAGATACCCAAGAGATTGTAAAGTTTATCAAGGCAAAGGGAAGGCTAGCAAATGCCTTTGAAAGCAACCGTAAAATGGGAGACTTTCTTAGAGATGAATTTGATAGTGCTTCGAAACTCAAATCAATGGTGGTGTTTTTTTCCAATGGATCTTTTGATGGAGTCATCCAAGAGTTTGTGGAAGTTGTTCGAAATTAGTCTTTTTGTAAACCGTGAGTTTTGAAAGATTGTTCGGTATTTTGATCTTTTTCGCAATAGGTCTGGGGTACTATAAATATTCTAGAAAACACCCCTCCTTTGTCACCCTGCTTTGTTCAGTCTTTCTTCTTTCATACACCTATTTTTTTAAAGAAGTTTGGCAGATTTATTTCTATGGAACCTTGGTCGCTTTTATTCCGTGTATCTTTTACTTTTGGAGAAATCGTTAGACCCATAGTTCCTCAATCCATTTTCGGTGAGGAGCTGAGAGAGTGAAGTTTTTTAGTTCCGACCATTTCATCCAAGTATATCCTTCGGGTAGGGGATCTGGCAAAAGAGGGATTTGGGGTGGTTGATGAATTTCCTCGGTGTATTCGATACGACCAATGGTTCGCTTACGGATAGCCAAAACCTGGCTATTTAGATCCTTGAAATTTCCTGAGTAAGGTAATTTGTCGGGCAGTTCATAGACTCCTTGCAGTCGTGTTTTTTTGGAGGCATGAACTAACAGACTGCTTTGGGACTCAATCCAGTACCTCCGAATACAGGCTGTTTGTTTTGCTTTGCGGGCGATTTTGGGACGGTCTTCCCAGTCCCCTTTTCTACCTGACTCACAGTGGGAAAGAATCGGGCAGATTGAGCACAAGGGAGATGAACGATGGCAAACGGTTGCACCGACTTCCATGACTGCCTGGTTATAATCTCCGGGGCGACCGATATTAATAAGCTTTTGGGCCAATGGACGAAGTTTTTTCTGTGCGGTTGAACCGTCCTTAAAAGTTTCGGAAATGGCAAAGAGACGGCTGAGCACCCGCACCACATTCCCGTCGCAAACAGCTTCGGGTTGATTTAAGGAAATACTGGTAACTGCAGCGGCAATATAGGGCCCGACTCCGGGCAGAGATTGCCACTCTTTTATAGACAATGGTGGATGTTTCCAGTTTGCGGCGGTTTTGGACAATTGGTGAAGATTGCGGGCACGGGAATAATAACCCAATCCTTCCCAGGCTTTAAGAACCTCTTTCTCATCAGCTTGGCTGAGAGAATAAAAATCGGGGAATTTATTTAACCAATTTTTAAAATAGGGAATGACTGTGGATACCCTTGTTTGTTGAAGCATAAATTCCGAAACCACAGTCTTGTATAGGGAAGGATCTTGTCGCCAAGGAAGATCCCTTCTTTGTTCGTCAAACCAGCTAAGCAGTGCAATTCGATATTGTCCGAGCTTTTCTTCGGATTGAATCCATGTGGTTTTAAGAGATTTTTCCATGCTTGGCTGTTGCGTTTTTTAACTCTCTTTCTCATGGATAAGGGTGAAATGGCAAGTCCGGCAAATAATCAATCAGGCAAGCAAACAAAAAAGAAAACCTCCTACACCCTCAAATTGACCGGTGGACAGATGGACAAGCTGGGCGCAGCATTAGAGGGGCGAGGTTGGCCAACCCGGGAGGTTCCATACGCCCGGCATGCCTTTAATGGAGATGGGGTAAAGGTGGTTGCTTATGAAAGTGGCAAACTCGTGGTGCAGGGAGGAAAAACGGAGGATTTTGTTAGTAATATTTTGGAACCTGAAGTAACCGGTGAATTTTTGCTTGGTTATGAAGAGGTCAATAATCCGGAATGGTTTGATCCACATGCCGGTCTGGATGAAAGTGGAAAGGGCGATTTGTTCGGCCCAGTGGTTTCTGCCTGTGTTGTCGCAGATGGAGATATGGTACGAAAGTGGATGGATGCAGGTATTCGAGATAGTAAGACCATAACTGATGGAGCCATTGTTAAAATGGCAAAGCAGATTAAAGAAACCCAAGGGGTAGTCGTAAAGACCGCTTATTCTGGCATGCCCAAATACAATGAACTTTATGATAAATTTGGGCAGAATTTAAACAAGTTACTTGCCTGGTTGCATGGTCGTGCTCTTTTGGATGCCTTGGAAGTAAGGCAGCCAAAATGGGGACTCCTCGATCAATTTTCCAAGCAGCCACTTGTTCAACAGTATGTCAAGGATTCCACCTTTGATTTAAAGATGAGAACCAAGGCGGAGGAAGATCCGGTGGTGGCCGCGGCCTCCATTATCGCTCGGGCTACCTGGCTCGAACAAATGAAAAAACTTGAGGAATTATCCGGTCGTACCTTACCGAAGGGCTCAGGTTCTCAAGCCAAACAGGCGGCCCGGGAATTATTTCAACAGCTCGGGGAGGAGCGAATGGGCGAGTTTTGTAAACTTCATTTCAAGACAGCTTATGAGGCGATGGGCAAAACTCCGCCCGCTAAAAAGGCTTGGAATCCGAATTGGAGAAGAAAATAATGCCTAATCCGCGATGGACTCATGATCGCAAACTCGTCAAAGGAGTGTCAGGTATTGTGGGAGTGGACGAGGCAGGTCGGGGATGCTTGGCAGGACCAGTGGTGGCAGGTTGTACAATCTTGCCAAGTTCGTTTTTTGCTGACTCAAAAAATCGAAAAGCGGTCGAAAAAATAAATGACTCCAAGCAATTTCCTGAAGGGGAAAGAAATATCCTTTTCCAAAAAATACAAAGCTTGATAGTTGAAGGGAAACTCTTTGGAGCTACAGGCTCGGCAACGGTTGAGGAAATTGAAGAGCATAACATTGTCGGGGCGACTTGTTTGGCCATGCAACGGGCAATGGAGGCAGCATCTGTACTAAGCAATGGGCTTTGGCTCCCTTCTAAGAAACACGAGGCAGATTTATTTACTCAGGATGTTACAGAGGATTTGCAGTGGCGTGTGCTGGTAGACGGTCGGCCGATGAAACGCTTACCTATTCGTCACATGGGATTGATCAAGGGAGATACTATTTCTCTGGCTGTGGCCATGGCCTCTCTGTTGGCCAAGGTCACCCGTGATCAAAGTATGCGGCAACTGGATCGCCAATTTCCTCATTATGGATTTGCATCGAACAAGGGATATGGAGCACCCGTTCATCTGAAGGCTTTGGAAGAACAAGGTCCCACAGAACATCATCGTCCCCGCTTTCTGCGAAATATTCTGAAGGGACCAAATACCCAACAATCGAAGACATTTGAGCAAAGTCGATTGAGTTTGGCCTAAAAAAACTTATTATCGGTTGTAGTGATTTTATTAGGAGTGAACATTGATCATGTTGCAACCTTGCGACAGGCTAGATACCGAGACGAAGCTAACACCCATGGTGGCTTTGTGGAACCTGATCCTGCTGCCATGGCCTGGTTGGCAGAGGACGCCGGTGCGGATGGTATAACCATGCATGTTCGAGAGGACCGCCGTCATGTTCAGGTGGAAGATGTACAAAGGTATTTAGAACGAAAAAAAACCCGGCTGAATCTGGAGGTTTCCTTGTCCTCAGAAATGGTTGAACTTGCTCTTTCCCTCAAGCCGGACAGCGTGTGCCTGGTTCCAGAAAACCGAATGGAAGTAACCACTGAAGGCGGGCTGGATGTGGTGGGTAATTTGCAGCGTTCAAGAGAAGCGGTTGAAGCTTTTACCCAACAAAATATACCTACTAGTATGTTTATTGATCCAGATCCCCTTCAATTGGAAGCTTCCGCCAAAATAGAATCACCTTGGGTGGAGTTACACACGGGGAGTTTTGCTCGAGCTTGGCCGAATCCAGAAATGCGTGATAAAGAATTTTCCACTCTTAAGGTAGGTATGGATGTGGGGCTTTCTCTTGGATTGCAGGTTAATGCTGGGCACGGAATTAATTATGAAAATGTAACCGGTGCCAAGAAATTAAATAAGGTGACCGAATTTAATATCGGACATAGTATTATTTGCCGGTCTATTGAGCATGGACTTTCTGAGGCAGTCTCCACCATGAGGCGATTGCTTAATTCCTGATGAATCTACCTGACATTCCTCAAGGATCAAATGTGGTGGGTGTAGGAATCGACCAGATTGAAGTATCCCGGATTCGAGAATCCATGGAGCGTCACGGAGAGTCCTTTCTTTCCAAAGTATTCAGTGAGCAGGAGCAAGAGATTTGCCTGCAACGGGCAGATCCCGCCCCTTGCCTGGCCGCCCGATTTGCCGCGAAGGAAGCGGTTTCAAAAGCTTTGGGTACGGGCATTGGTAAGGAGTTTGGATGGCTGGATATGCAGGTGGATAAGGCCCAGAGTGGTCAACCGATTGCTCTTTTTACTGAACATGGAAAGTTAGCCTTAGCGGGTATGCATGCCTCTTCTGCCCTGATCAGTCTTTCCCACTTAAAGGAAATTGCTTCCGCAGTGGTTGTTCTAATCAAGTGATGGATACTTTGCCCCAAGATCCCATTTTAACACCTTCTGAGGCCATTGCTTTTGAGGAGGATTATTTCGGGGGAAATGAAGATTTTCAATGGGAGGTCATGAATCGGGCGGGCGAAGCAGTAGCGGATTCCGCACTCCGAGATATGCGAGAACTGCGCACCATTCCGCACCGTCCGAGATTATTGGTTTTGGTGGGGAAGGGCCATAATGGTGCTGATTCATTGCTGGCGGCCAAACGTTTTTTGCGGACCATACCCACTGCACGGGCAGTGGTTTGGCAATGGGCACCTAAGGATGATTGCAAACCCATGACCCAGCGTGCCTTTGAAGAGTTGATTGAGTTTGCATCGAAGAGACTGGAGATCATTCCATCTGCCCGAGGAATGAACCAGGAAAAGATGGATCAAACCTTTTACGAACTCACTAAAGACCGGGGCTTTGATTTAGCCATCGATGGCGTGCTTGGCATGCAGGGACGTGCCGGACTGGAAAGTCCATTGGATAGTTGGATTCGTTTGTTCAATCAAACCAATCAAATTATCGTAAGAGTATCAGTCGATATGCCCAGCGGGATTACGGAGTCGTTACCCGGTGAAACTGAGCCCTTTCGGGCAGATTTTACTTACTGTACAGGAATTGTTAAAACTCCGGTTTTAGAAATATTTAATCAACCTTGGACTGGGAGACTCAGGTATTTAGACTTAGGGTTTTTCAAGGGTTCTAAAAAAGTAAAGTATACCAAGCATTCCAAGGTTCTGTGTTCATCAGCACTTCCTCTTCTCCGAAAATTACGACCCGTGCAGTGTGACAAGAGAGACTTTGGACATCTTCTTGCTATTGTGGGGTCCAGGGAACTTGGAGGTGCTGCGCTCATGTGTGCCCGTGCAGCTTTGCGATCTGGGGTGGGGTTGCTGACCTGTTGCGTGCCCGAGTCTTTACACGCCTCCTTTGTTTCGGCTTGTCCGGAGGCCATGTGGGTCCCCATGCCAGAGACTCCAATTGGTGGGCTTGCCCTTGAAGGCTTGGGGAAAATTCGACAATCTATTGATCATGTCGATGCGATGATCGTGGGACCAGGAATCGGTTCTGATTCAGAATCTCATTCTTTGATTCGTGAAGCATGTAAACTTTTTTCGGGTTCTATTCTATTGGATGCTGATGCTCTCCGTCCGGAAATTATTGATTCCTGTGAAAATAAGGATCGATTCGTCCTCACACCCCATGAAGGAGAACTTAAGCGAATATCGGGAAAAAAGGAGGTAGAAGAATATCTTGCCGACTTTCCTGGGGTGATCCTGAGAAAAGGTCCACATTCACAAGTTCGTTTCATGGGATCCGTTCTTCATTTATTTTCCGGAACTTCTCTGTTAGCACGTGGAGGAAGTGGAGATTTACTCAGTGGTATCATTGGGTCGTTGATGGCACGGGGTGGACGCTCACTTGTGGACTGTACGGCGCTTGGTGCACTTTGGCATGGTCGTGCGGCCGAAGTACTGGCCAGGCAGCACGGACAAGAGGCTGTGAGCACTACTCAGATTCTTGACTATTTATCCTTTGCATTAAGAAATGACTTCTAATCAGCCCTCCTCATCTTTGCTCGTACTGGCTGCCGGAATGGGTAGTCGGTATGGTGGTCTAAAGCAGGTCGATCCCATTGGTCCTAATGGAGAAACCTTAATGGATTATTCCTTGTACGATGCGAGAAAGGCCGGATTTTCACGGGTTGTTTTTTTGATTCGTCAAGAAATGCAGGAGGTTTTTGATCAACAGGTTGGAAGGAAGTACGCAAATAAGATGGAGGTTGAATATGCCTACCAGAAAGTGGATGACCTTCCTGAAGGTACAGATATTTTGATCCACCGGGAAAAGCCATGGGGGACAGGACATGCAGTTTGGTGTGCCCGCACTGTGTTGGCAGGTAGTCCATTTGCCGTAATCAATGCGGATGATTTTTATGGTGCCGCCACGTTTTCTGCCTTAATCGATTCGATTTCTTCTTTTGTAGATTTCGGTTCCTCAGATGGAAAGATGATAGGATCCATGGTGGGGTATCTTTTGAAGGAAACTCTTTCCTCAAACGGCTCAGTTAGCCGGGGGATTTGCAAGATTAAAGAGGGTAACTTGCACTCGGTTGAGGAATGGTCAGGCATTGCCCACTCTGAAAGTAGAATTTCCGGTAAAAATTCTCGGAGCGAGTCTCTTTTTCTTTCTGGGGAGGAAACTGTATCGATGAATGTATGGGCCTTTCCCCAAACCGTTTTCCCCGCTCTGGAGGGTGAATTGAAAGACTTTCTTGAGACATCACAGGATTTAATAAACGATGAGTTCTACTTGCCCACAGCGGTGGATCAATGGATCAAGTCGGGTCGGGCTGACATTCAGGCCAATCTTGCCTCCTGTCAATGGATGGGGGTGACTTACCGGGAAGACAAGGAATTGGTGGTCAATTCGATCAAACAATTAATTGCTGACGGGTCGTACCCATCTTCTCTCTTCTAAGAAAAGTCCGGTGTGATTTCCAACTTTTGACCAGGCTTTACCTCTATCTTACCGCCTTTGTCAGGATCTTGATCGTTCCGATACACCTGTACAATTAAAGAAGCATTTTTTCTGGGTGAAGACCATGCCCATTTTCCGATTTCTATGAAATTCATAGATACACCTTCGTCCCAACTAAGCCCAGGTCCCTCACCCCGCAAATATGGTTTATTACCAATACCAATCATTACATTAGCTACCACTGTGGTGGGCCCACTATTTTCTTTATTTTCCTTAGAGGTTTCAGGTTTATCGACATTTAAAGAACTCTCTTCTCCAGCTAATAGGGCATCTACTTTACGCAATGTTTCTTCAGGGTCAGGTAGCCCAAGATCTAATTCTTTAGGCAAGTTTTCCTCTACATCCTTTTCCACGAATTCAGGTTCTTTCTGAGTAATCGTTTGCCCTGGGTATTCGTCTTCCCTCTCTGGTTCTGGCAAGGAGTCAATTTTTTCAAGATGTTCTGGTTCAATATCTGGGTCCAGTACAGGCTCTTCTTCTACTTCATCCTCTATTAATTCAAGAGTTTCTTCCTTTGGATCTTCTATTTGATCGTTCGAAATATCATCCGGCAAGATTTCGGGTTCTTCTTCCTCTTCTTTGAGTGTATTTGCTTCTTCAATAGATGGTTCAATCAATTTATCGTCGGAGTTTAAATCAAAATCAACCTCTTCGATAGCTGTCTGTTCTACTTCTTCAGTAATCTTTTCTTTAACAATCGGATCCTTTTCAATGGGGGTCTTGCCTTGAGGGCTATCTGCAATGAAATCAACTTTTTCTTGAAGTAAGCCAACTTTATCAATCAGTTTTCCGAGAGTCTCTTTGACTTCGTTAAGGTCGCTATCGTTTTCAGAAATAAGGGGTTGAGTTAAGCTGGCCTCCTCAATTCGATCGAGCTTAGAATTAATTTGATTTTCTAAATTAGTAAGCTTTTCGATGAGGGTATCTGGGGATTGCTCGGCTTGTTGAAGCGGGGAATCAGATACTATTTTATCGACCAATGTGGGTACCTTGTCGACCTTGACCGCCAATGCATCAAGTTCGGAGCGTACTTCTTTCAATTCGTAAAATGCTTTGCTTGCTAGATCTGAGTCTGTTTGGGTATTTTTTTCTTCGATGCGGTCGATAATGCCTGCCAAAAAGTGAGGGAGGAAAAGGAGGATGGATATTAACCCTGTACCAAGTAAACAAGATGCAATTTCCCAATGCCCCAAAGTACCTTGTTCTTTCAGAGTAACGAAAGCAAAGAGGGCAATGATTAGAAACAGGAAGGCAGCCGCCCCATAAAATGGCCCTTTGCCGAGTCCATCGTTTTCATTTTCTAGATCGTAATCCATCAACCTTTCACCATTGGATGTAATGTTGTTTTTTTTAATTAAAACCAAGCCAAAAATTCGGTGATCACGGCTTAATTCCTTGCCCGTTCAGTCAAACCAATCTTTCTGCTAACTTTGGATAGAATTTTATACGCTCTTTTTTGAGCAGCCTGAGCACCTTCCTTGAGAACAGAATCCAAATAATTTTTATCCTTGATCAATTCATGATAAGATTCACGGACCGGTCGGAGGTTTTCTGTAAGTAATTCAATGACTTCAGCTTTTAGTTCTCCATATCCTTTTCCCAGGAAATGGGACTCCAGGTCATTGATACTTTCTCCGGATAAAGAGGAGTGGATAGTAAGCAAGTTAGAGACACCAGGTTTTGTGGAATTCGCTTTTATTTCTGCTTCCGAATCTGTGACCGCAGATCCAATTTTTTTCTTAATTTGTTCAGGTTTATCGAGTACAAAGATCGTAGCCTTTTCATTTTTATCAGATTTTGACATTTTATGCATTGGATCAGACAGGGACATGATACGAGCACCAGTTTTCGGAACATAGGGTTCAGGTATTTTAAAAGTTTCTGAATATTTTTGATTAAAGCGTCCGGCCAAGTCACGGCAGAGTTCCAAATGTTGGCGTTGATCTTCCCCCACAGGTACAAGTTCTGCGTTGTACAATAGAATATCTGCAGCCATGAGTACCGGATAGCAGAGAAGTCCGGCATTAATGGAAGCCTGTGCCCGCACTCCCTCGTGAGTAAATTTTACATCATCCGAACCTTTTTCCTCCGCTACCTTGAATCCGAGCTTGGCTGCTTTGTCTTTGAATTGTGTCATTCTCTGCAACTCACCGATCGGAGTCATACAGGTAAGAATCCAGGCGAGTTCAGTATGTCCAATAACATGGGATTGTACGAATTGGTGGCATTTTTTGGGGTCCAATCCGCAGGCTATGTATTGGGCAATGCATGAGTAAACATTTTGACGAAGATCAGAGGGCTTGGGAGGAACGGTAATTGCGTGCAGGTCAACGATGCCAAAAAAACATTCATAATCATCGAGCATATCAGACCAGTTTCTCACAGCTCCTAAGTAATTACCCAAAGTCAATTGGCCAGTAGGTTGGGCACAGGTAAGGATGATAGGTTTAGGTTTGCTCGTTTGGTCAGATTTGCTCATGTTAAAGAGTCATTTCAACCATATTGTTTAACAGATGACAATTCTCATCCCCATTTTCCTTAACTCATGAACGAACCTGAATCAATTGTTCTAAAAGATGAGTTATCTGAGCTTTTAAAAAGATGCTCTTCGGAAACGCTAAGTGCTGCTTTATCTTTCCGGGAAAATAAGGATATCGCTAAGATCGAACCAATTGTTCTTGGGATTATTGACCGTCACCTTGAGCCTGATCAGCGAGTAGTTTTTAAAAACTCTGATGATTCTCTACGACTTTATGAGGACCTGGGCTTAGATTCTTTGACTATGTTGGAAATTGTTATGCTCGTTGAGCAAACACTCCAAGTAAGCATCGACAATGAAGAACTTAAAGACCTTCGAACCTTGGGAGATGTTAAACAATACTTGGATGCCAAGGTTCGTGGAGTTGAGCCTCCCAATCGTTCTAAAACATTTAGAATTGAAGAAGTTGCATCGATCATGCCCCATAGAGAACCCTTTCTTTTTCTTGAGTCAGTTACTATTGATGGAGAGGATGTGCGTGGGGATTATAAGATTACTGGGAACGAATATTTTTTAGAGGGTCACTTCAAAGAACAGCCTGTTTTTCCTGCATCGATCATGATCGAGGCTCTCGGGCAGATGTGCGTATTTTTTCTTCTTCAGGGTACCCACTCTGCTTTGTCTCGAAAAGTTAAGCCTGACTCCATCTTTTTTACTGCATGCGACGGGATTAAATGCCGTCGTATTTGTAAACCTGGAGATGTACTTTCCATGTCTGTAAAAGTATCAAGGATCAGGCATCCTCTCGCTTGTTTTTCGGGTGAGATTTTAGTGAACGGTCAGAAAACAGCTCAAGCAGCTGAGATTAAACTCGCCTTTGATTTTTACCCAGTGGTTGATGGAGGGACAGATGAACGGGAGATAAATACAGATTCCGAGTTGAATGGCGTAAGTAATTCGACTAAGTCGAATGCACCTTCAGGGAATTCCTGACTTTTAACTGAGAGTCCCTTGATCTGTAAAATTTTATTCGCATTAAAAGTTTTTTGTGTTGAGTGATTCAGCTTTTTTATACGCCACATTTCCTCGTCTTACCGAAACTTTTGTTCGTCGGGAGTTAAGAGAATTAAAGAAACTTGGATTTACACCTGATCTTTTTTCCATCTGGAAAGGCCAATGCTTATGGGAAGGCAGAGAGATCAGGCTTTTTTCAATTTCCCGGCTTTTTTTTCTTTTTGCTTGGATTCCTTATTGGGCATGGAGAAAACCTAAGGCTTTTAAAAATATTCTCACCCATTTATGGTCCTCCACCTGTCCGAACTTTCAAAATTGGAATGAAACTTTTTTGGGTTTGGCTTATGCATTGGTTGAGGCCAAGAAATTTGAGAGATTAAAATATCGACGAATTCACGCAGTTTGGGCAACCATGCCAGCCACTGCAGCACTTGGTTTACATATACTCACCGATGTCCCTTACTCGATGGGTGCTCATGCCTATGATGTTTTTCGACATCAAGGAGACTGGTTGTTGAGTTTGAAACTAAAGCGGGCTGTGAGGGTAAGAACTTCTTCAGTTTCAACTGCCCGAAGATTAACGGATGTAGGTGTTGATCAGAATCGATTAATTCTCATCCATCGAAGCTTGAATCCCATGCCTGTCCGTACAGATTTTTCGCTTGTTCGTAAAGAATCTCTTAGCCTTGTAAGTGTTGGACGATTAGTTGAAAAAAAAGGCTATTTTTTACTCCTGAAAATCCTAGAAGATCTAAGAGCCCGGGGAGTTCCTTTTACTCTCGATATTTTGGGTGACGGTCCCTTGAAGAAAGAATTGACTATTGAACTATCCCGCACGCATCTCGATCGTTTTGTGTGCCTACATGGGCATTGTCCTGAGGATCAAATTATCTCATGTTACGGTAAAAGTGATGCCCTGCTTTTTCCCGGCGTTATTGCATCTAATGGCGATCGGGATGGCATCCCTAATGTGATACCTGAAGCCATGTCCTGTGGATTGTTAGTTCTTGCCTCAAATCGTGCTGGGAGTTCCGAAGCTTTTACAGACCAAGAATCTGGCTATTCTCTTGATCCTTATAAATCGAGTTCTTGGTCAGTCTTGTTAGAAGATTTTTATACGAATCCCGATAAATTTATTCAGGTTCGTAAAAACGCATTTTCCCGTGCAAATGAGCAGTTTTCGGCAAAAGTGAATTGTCAAAAGTTAAAATCTTCCTTTGATCAGATCTTTGCATGATGCCCAAAGTCAGTATTTTAATAAGCGTCCGTGACCAATTGGCACTTACTCAAAAATGCCTTTCCAAGCTGGAAGCCACTTTAGACG
>JABBBW010000067.1:22659-36775 GCA_018607205.1 Opitutales bacterium
CTTTAGACGAGTCGATTTCATTTGAAGTTTTGATTGCAAATGATGGCAGTGTTGATGGAACTCAGGAGTTTCTGGACAAGCTTGGCGAACCATACCGGATTTTTCATCGTTCGCACAGTGTTGGGTTCGGGAAAAATCACAATTGGTTGGCTGAGAATGCCAAGGGTGAATACCTTTTATTTTTAAATAATGATGCTTTTGTTTCGGGAAACTGGTTACATCCAATGCTTTCTGTCTTTAAGAACCAAACAAATGTTGGGTTTGTTGGAAATGTGCAACGATTAGCTGGAACGCGAAGATATGATCATATGGGTGTCGTTTTTTCTCCGCTGGGAAATCCCCGTCATTATGGACAAGGGTTTTTTCATCGTCCTTTCAAAGGTGAAGTACGGTCATGGAGCGCGGTAACAGCGGCGTGTTGCCTGATTAAAAGTTCTTTATTTCGCGAGTATGGAGGATTTGATGAAAGTTTTGTCAATGGTTGTGAGGATGTTGACCTTTGTTTACGGCTAAACCGGGAAGGTTTTTCTCATTTTGTGGCCCATGATAGTGTGATTGATCATGTCAAGGGTGCTACTACAGGGAGAAAAGACCGGAATGAGGAAAACTTTGAGTTGTTAATGAAAAAATGGGGGCCAAGCATTCGAGAGAATGAATCGCTTAACGATTCGTTTGATCATGCACGCACTTATTTATTTAGGCCTTTTTTCAAGCCGCTCGGAACAAATATTAAAAAATTTTTAGATGCCTGCTTGATTATATCCAGGTTAAGAAAACTATCACCTCGTTAAATTTTTACAGAGTTAAAAACTCGATTGAAAAAGTTAAATTTTGGTAACTGCGTAGCGGAATGCTTCTTCAATAAGATCGAAATCCTCTTCAGTATGCGCGGCAGATATTGCCGTACGAATTAGGTCTTTTCCGGGAGGTACTCCAGGGGCAACAGAAATGATGGCATAAACTCCCTTTTCCAATAAAGCCTTCCAGAAATAGTATACTTTTTCCTTCTTGCCCAAAACAATAGGAACTGCCGGGGACTCGCTATTCCAGGTATCCAGGTTTAGTTCATCAAGTAACTTTCGATAACGTGACAGGTTGGCTTCCAACTTTTTTCTGTGTTCGGGTTCCGAACGGATAATGCCCAGTGCTGCGTGGGCACAGGCGGTGGATACAGGAGATAGAGCAGCTGAGAAAATAGTTTGTTTTGAATGACTACGCATATAGTCAATTGCGTCCTTACTTGCACAAACAAATCCACCCATGCCCGAGAAGGATTTTGAAAAACTACCACATATCACATCGATCTGATCAGTAAGACCAAAATGATTTGCAGTCCCTTTGCCATGATCTCCTAAAACTCCAATTCCGTGAGCGTCATCAAGGATAAGGAAAGCACCAAATTCCTTGGCTACTTCGAGTAATTCTGGCAAGCGGGCGATATGCCCTTCCATTGAATAGATTCCTTCAATAACCAGAGCTTTGTTTGTCTTAGGATCTTCATGAGAAAGAATTTCTCGAAGGTGCTCAGGGTGATTGTGGGCGAATCTTTCGCACTTTGCCCCACTTAATTTGATCCCACTCCACAAGGATGAATGAAGGTTCTTATCGGCACAGACTAAATCATTACGATCAACGAATCCAGTTATGGCAGACGCACAAGCGAGATATCCAGCTGAAAATACATGACAAGCTTCCATGCCCAGGAAATCAGCTAGATCTTCTTCCAATGCCCGATGGAAAATTCTACCTCCATTGGCCAAGCGAGCACCAGTGGTGCTACTTCCCCATTTTTGCAGGGCTTTTATACCTGCTTCTTTGATTTTTGGGTGTTGAGAAAGACCAAGGTAGTCGTTGCTTGATAGCATGACATATTCTTTCCCATCTTTTGTTACACGGGTACCAGTTTGATCATCAAATATGTGATAATATGCATCATATTTTAGACGCAGTCGGGTAGAGTCATCCGAAAGTATACGATTCCATATACCATTATTCTTTTGCTTGGAAAATAGCTTACCCATCAACCTATTCTAGGTATACTGATAAGATCCTCAAAGCTTAAACTGAGGATACCCTAGTAAAACCTTTGTTAGGTTATTGAGTACGCTTGATGATGTGAAATCCAAAGCCTGTCTCCACAACTTCAGAAACTTCATTAATATTTAGATTAAAAGCAGCTTCTGAAAAGGGTTGTGCCATAACTTCAAATTTAAAACTACCCAGGTCACCGCCTTTTGGGCCGGACGGGCCATCTGAGTGTTTCTTGGCCATATCCGCAAAGTCTTTACCACCATTTATAATTAAACCGCGAATACGATCGGCTTCTTTCCGGGCAGCTTGTTTTGTACGGGAAATTTTAGAGTCAGCCCGGTCCGCACCCTTGTAAGAAATGAGGATATGAGCGGCGGAGATTTCGTCCGGCATTTCAACTACCGGATTGTCTTTGTTCTTAACAAAGGAATTCCGCTCCAAGCGAATTTTTTCATAAACATCATTGGAGATTACATAATACCAGCCGGCCAGGTTTTCATTGATTTCCTTTGCTTTTTGACGGGCACTGCTGATTTTTCCATCGTACTCTGCTTGCATGCGGGCATTAGAGGCTTGAACCTGTGCAATTTCTGCTTCCTTTTCGGCATCTTTTTTTGCTTTTTCGGCAGCCTGGTCAGTAGCGGTTTTCTTTTCTACTTTGACTGCCTTCTTGTTAGCTGCTTTGGGTTGGGCTGGTGGTGGGGGAGGGGTAACCTTAGGCGGAGTTGACGGTGGAGTGAAGTCGGGAGGAGAGCCAGGCTTGGCGATAGGCCCTTTTTCACCTTCTGGTCCCTTAGCTCCTTGAGGCGATGCACTGGGGAGCGGGGCAAGATTTGGTGGAGTTAACAGGGATTCGTTGACTCGGGCAAATGCATATATGTAGCGGCTGTCTCCGCTTGAATTTTCATCCTCTTCAGGCCCCCTGTAAATATCTCCAAATCGCAGCACATATTCCACACCGCTTTCCATCCCAACCAAAACTTCGCCTTTGTTTGAGACTACCTTGGGTACGGTTTGTCCGGATGCATCTTTGGCGGCAATGGTGTAAAAGCCCTTTTGCTGAAGCGATTGAACCACCGCTTGATTATTGGCATCCCTGAGATTGCTAAAAAATTCTTTTCCTTGTTTCAGGTTATTAACCAGAATTTCGGGTTTTCTTTCGACATCAATGATTTCAAGATCGTCGAGTGCATCTTTCAGTGCATCAAGAATTTCCTTATCAAGCTCTTCGTTGTCCTTAAGGTTGCCCCCAGGGAAACTCCACTTAGAATCTGCAATATTCAAAACAAATGGATTATTGGTTCGATTGATTTTTCCCTGGGCTAAGTTAACATCATAATTGTCTAGGGTGACTTGTTTGATCTTGCGCTTGTCTAGATCAAGGAAGTCTTGTTCCACCCAGTCCACAAATTTTGAGGAAACATCTCGAGCATTGCTAACTTCCACGCGGTACACTGCGTTTTGTTCAGGTTTACGTACATAATAAGTGTTGGGTAAACCATCCACCTCTTCACCAATAATTAAACTGGCAAGGTTAGAACCCGAACTGTTCTTTAAATGAATAAGTCGGCCAATTCCAGATTCTGTGGCATCGGCTTTACTTGGGTTGAGGACGCCAAACTTCGCATGCTCTCCGGCCCCTTCACCAGCCTGATCAATGATACGAAGATCAAAAAGCATACTGGAAACATCTTCTAACTGGTTATCTGCGTTGGCAGGGTAATCAGCCTTACCCGGGCGGCGGATAAACCACCCCTTTTCTGTCTGGGTAACTTCGATCGATTTGGTCTGTATGTCTTCTTCATCTACCTCCACAATTTCAATTCCGGTCAAGGCCCGAGCGTCAAATGACTCAAAGAGCGCTTGCCCCATTAAGTTGGCCTTTGCAGAGGGATCCCGTTTGGTTGGTGAGGTGAAGGTAGCTATGCAAACGGCTATGATGGCAGCGCCGAGAAAGGTTAAGGTCTTTTTATTTTCTTTCATTACTTATTAATCGAGAAAGGTTAAATACAATTCAGTGTGAGCTGTTAGGAACGCACTCGAGAGTCTACGGTTCCCTGAATTTCAGCCCTTCGTTTCTTATAAAATACAAAGATGGCAATTAAGAGCAGGGGAAGGGGAGGAATAAAGACTGAAAGCCTTTGTATACTCCTTTGCTTTTCGCGGATTTCACGGTCTCTTTTTCTCTCCGCATCTTTAATCTTCACATTGGTGGTTTGGCGTAGTTCCCGTTCACGCTTGGCCATATTCTTTTGTAATTTCGCTGCTTCGGTCTGCAAAACTTGCATGAATTGTCCCTGGGTCATCGAACCTTGGTTGTTTTGCACATCTGCAAGAGCCTCGTTGAGTTTACGGTTTTCATCCTGAAGAATAGCTTGAATTGAACTTTCCGCTTCCTGAATGTTACGGGAGGCAACTTCTCTTGCTTCCTCAATACTCTTTTCAAATTCTTCTAGTGTGCGGTGCAATCTTCTACGGTTTCGAATTTCAAGCAGGCTTGTCTCGCCAGATAAATCATCGATCAAATTAAGAGCTAGGGTGACATTGTCGACATCTAGGGGGAAGTCAGACTCTGGACCGCGGCTACGAATATTGAAAAAAGGATCTGCGAGCATGTCCACATCGGCTACCAAGATAACATTTATCTGGTTGGTCTGATTACCATCTTCAACATTTCCGGAAATGGATGCGGCAATAATTTCCTGTGCCCCAGATCCTGAATACTTGGTACGATCTGGATTGAACCTGCGAGGTGTTCCGAACACTCCACCCGTCCAAAAAGTTTCTAAACTTGTGGTCCCCGCAAGAACTCCTCCGCGTGTTCTCAATAAGGGTTGGAAATCGAGGCTAGATGTTGACTTGGGGTAGAGGGTACCTGGACAGGTGAATAGGCAATATTGTAATTCAGATGTAATCGGGTCGGAGTGGAAGGAATTGGGCAATCCACCAACATAAACAAACTCATCCGGAAAATTTTCCGAACGTTGAATCTTGGGGAATGGATTGTATGGATCGCGTAAAATGCGTTCCTGTAAGCCTCCAAGCTTTGTATCCAAATCGGAAAGTAATCGTTGCTCTACAAAATTACGAATCGGGTGGTTGCTATCCATCTTTTCGAAAACCGTGCGGAGGGAACTTAGCTTCAAACTATTCCAGTCATTTTGCGAAAGAGAGGAATTTGATTTCAACCTTGCTTCGTACTCAGATGCTTTCTTGATCAAGTTGTCCAAGTTCGTGAAGAAAGTACCTACCTCAGGAAATCGACCACGAGCCGGGGCCAAGGTTCTTGTCGCATTTTGTTTTAGGCTGCTTAGTTCGGTTTGAACTTTTTCTAACCTTTCCATCGGGTCGAGGTTGAAGTTTACCTGTAATAAATCCCATAATTTATTCAGATCACCTTTTTCTGGAGCACTTCCTCCCTGGTCTGGTCCGCTGTTATTGTTTCGGCGTGGTTCGTAAGTTCCCGTAACACTACCTTGGATTAAGGGAAGAGGGTCTTCAAAAATGGCAGTGGGTATACCTGACTTAATTGCGGCTACCAAGTCGTCCATTTTCTCATTGTCCAAAGTGCTTGGTTGAACCACAACCAAGGCGTCGTAATCTTCCGGAGAAAGTTCTCCACCGGTAACCTCTTGGACATCATATTGTTTGTTGAGCTCGGTAAAAAATTCCCAGGCTGGAGTGCCTCCTCCCAAGTTAAATCCCATTATTCCCATACCTGCAGTACCAAGCACGGGGGCATCGGTGGCAAAAACTCCAAGGGTCTTTTTCTGGTGTGATCCGCTTACCGAATTGATGGTGCGGACAATCTCATATTCCACAGGCAAGCCCTTGAAGAGGAAAGGAATGGTTTGTTGGCCTTTGTCACCCTTGCATACGATACCCATGTATAAATCCTTTTGCCAAGGCACCATCCGTCCACCTTCCATAACAAAGAGGGGAGGGGTGACTCCGTTTTGATTTTCTACGCCGTATTTTTCTGCAGTGGCTGATGCATTATCTTCGGGAGTAATCACATGTATCTTGACTGAGACCAACTTGGTTTCGCGGTCAATTTCCCGAAGGGCGGTCAATAAATTGATTCGAGTCTGTACATATTGTTCAGGAATCGAGTCGGTTGGGGAAATAAATGCATCGATTTCAACCTGACTGTTTAATTGGCCAAGCAACTCAATGGAACCTTCGGACAAACTACTTAACTGTTCTGCGGTTGCATCCAGTCTTACAATATCATGATTTCGGAAATATTGAGTCATGGCAAAAGCGGTAATCAAGGTGGCAACCACTCGGACAGAGAAGTGAGAAAACTTATTCTTCCCTTGGGGACTCCCCACCCAGTGCCTACGCCCAATCAAAATAGAAGATAGGTAGAGCATGGCCACGGCCAAGCCGATAAAGAAAATCATACCCGATGTACTGATTATTCCACGGCTAAAATCGAGAAAGTTTGCCGCAATTGCCCATTCCGAATCCTGTAATAAGGCAAGGGGCGAGTTGAAGGCTACACCCAAAACAAAAGCAACTGTGAGGTTGGCGGTGAGGAAAGAAGCGACCATTCCAATAGCAATCATACTGAGTCCGACAAACCAATATCCCAAGTAGGTGGAGACCAAAAGGCCAAAGTCCGGGTTGCCTAATTGGCTAAGCACATAGTAATTAGCGATCAGTGAGATAACGAGAGAGACTGAGAATATGGCAACAGCTCCGAGGTATTTACCAATGACCACATCAAAATCACTTCCTGGCAATGTGAGCAAAAGTTCATCTGTGCCTTGTCGCTTCTCGTCTGCCCAAATACTCATGGTAATGGCGGGGATAAAGCCAAGAAGGATGAGGGGTAGATAACGGTTTAATTGATCAAGGTTTGCCAGATTGGAATCAAAAAACTCCTGAGGCCAAAAAGCGGCTAAACCACTAGATAAAAGAAAGGCGCAGATAAAAACATATCCGCTGGGACTTCCAAAGTATGCGGCTAGGTTGCGTTTAAATACGGCGAGAACGGCTTGGATGTTCATAGGACAGTGCTAAAGTTATGCAGCTAAAGTTTGTTTATTGAACCAGGTATCGAGTGAGGATTCGCTCTTTATTTCATCTGGAGTTCCTTCAAAGATTAAGCGACCGTTGTTAATCAGTAAGACACGGTCCGCAACTTCGGGCACTTCTTGTAAAATGTGAGTAGAAAGAAGAATCGTTTTACCCAAACCTTTTATAGTCTTACGAACTTCCAAAACTTGATTGGGGTCAAGCCCAGCAGTGGGCTCGTCCATAATCAATACATCTGGCTCGTGTAACAATACATTGGCCATGCCCACACGTTGCCTAAATCCGCGTGAGAGTTTGCCGATTGGTTTGCTCAGTACGGTTTGCAGTGCACATTGTTCGATTACTTGGGAAATCCGGTCTCTCTTGGTTGCTGGATCCATACTCCTAGCATCTCCAAAAAAGTTAAGCAGGGCTATGGGAGTCATCTCCTCGTACAATGGGCCGTTCTCAGGAAGGTATCCGATTCGATTTGCTACCACCGAGCGATTATTTGCTACCTCTAAACCACACACCTTAGCAATCCCTGCAGATGGAGCTAAATATCCAGTTAGCATTTTCATTGTTGTACTCTTTCCGGCACCATTTGGTCCTAGAAAGGCAACCACCTCGCCTTTGCGGATGGAAATGTTCAAGTCTTCCACGGCAATAAAATCACCGTAGTATTTACTAAGGCCCACGGCCTCGATCATGAATTCTTCTTTTGATTGTTCGCTCATATGTAGTGGCTGGATTATGGCTGTATAAAAAGGCAGGGTTGTTTCTATTAAATGTTATGCGATGGTGCACTTCCATTTTGTGCAAAGGTTCAAAAAATTCTTTCTCGGGCATGCTTTCAAGAAGAAAATCTTTACAAGGCTATAAGAAATTAACTAGATTAAAGCAACCCTTAGGAATATGCCCACTTTCCGTCCAGTCATTTTAATTCTTTGTTTGAACTTCCAAGCAATGTCCTTGGCAGGTAACTCTCTTGATGAGTGGTTTTCATCTCCTTTGTTGGATGTGCCTGTTAGAATGGATGAATTAAGTGGGGATCGAATTGTAGAACTAACCGCGGAAAAATTTTCCACTCCGTTATTTTATCCCAAGTCTGTAAGTGTTTTTGAAAGGATGGATGGATCTTTGCCTAAATTCTATTTACTCGAGCAACTCGCAAAGAATCCCGGACTTATTCCCCTCCCCAAAAAACAATCTACCCGATACCCGGGAAGTGTCGGTCGTAATCAACAAAATGTAGAACTTAATGTTGCTGATAGAGAAAGGCAGTTATTTGATACTTCACTTCTGCTGGTTCCGAAAAGATCTTCTCCGCTTCCCTCTGACGATGATTTAAAGGCATTCTTAGCCCAAGGGCAACGAAAGTATGTTTCACCGGTCGACTCCAAGGACATCATTGATAACCTTTTAAAAGATGAGTATGCAGATCATCCGGTCATCAGTTTACTAAACGATTCCCCGGAAGTTAAAAAAGTTTTAAAGTCAGAATCCTTTAATCAAGGCAAGCAGAGCCTTTTTAATTCTGCCAGTTCTGCTCTTCAGTCTTCACCCACAGTTCAAGCATCCTCTTATCTTTCACCTCCGCAACCACTGGCTGGAGTTAAAAAAGCATCTTTTCAAGACTTGCAATTTGATGGCCGAACTTTTTTAACTTTGCAGGCACGCAAACCTTCCCGAGATGGTACTATGCAACCGGCACAAGCTTCGGAGATTTACCTGACTACTCAGGACCTAAAAGAGTTACTCAAGGGGATCGGGAGTGATCCTGTGGTTGCTGGGGAGGTTAGGTCAGTTGCAGAAATGTGGGCCAAGGCAGAAAAGAATCTTTCTCAAAATCCAGAGATTGCTCTGGGAGTAAAATCCATTCTTCTTTCTGCAAAGGTGGGCCGTGCCCGTACCGATCCTTACGGAAATGCATCGATGGATAATGTATCTCCTGATGATAAATATTTTGTCATTGGAATCGATAAGGATGTGGAAACAAATGTTGTGACCATTTGGTCCAAAGAAGTAGATGTTGAGCCTGGAGAAAACTTGGTAGAGCTTAGCTCTACCGATGTTATTTATCAGGAGTAATTCCTCTCTCTTTATTCATTCACTTGGCGAACTTCTCAAGAATTGCTCGCCATCTTAGAGTCGGGTGCTTTAATTGACGCTTTCATTCTTATAAAATCTATCTTCGTTATGCAAAACCAAGAAATCCTACAACAAGCCGCTGATCAAGCCCGTGGCTTGGCCATCGACGCGATTCACGCCTGCAGTTCAGGACATTTGGGCCTTCCCCTCGGAGCTGCCGAGGTTGGGGCTGTTCTGTTCGGCAAAGATTTAAAAGTCGATCCGTCCGACGATCAATGGCTCAACCGCGATCGTTTCATTCTGTCCGCCGGTCATGGCAGTATGTTCCTTTATGGATGGTTGCACCTCGCTGGGTATGATCTCCCTCTCGAAGAGGTAAAGAACTTCCGTAAACTTCACAGCAAAACACCTGGGCATCCCGAATACGGTGAGACTCCAGGCGTTGAGTGTACAACTGGTCCACTCGGACAGGGCGTTGGCAATGCGGTTGGTATGGCTATCGCTTCCAAAATGGCGGCCGCACATTTCAATACCTCCGAGCACGAAATTTTTAACCATCAGGTATTTGCCCTAGCTGGGGATGGTTGTTTACAGGAAGGGGTAGCCGCGGAAGCTGCTTCCTTAGCTGGTCACCTTGCCTTGGATAACCTGACCATCCTTTATGATTCCAACGATGTCACCCTCGATGCTATGGCCGATGCCAGCCAGAGCGAAAGTGTGATCGATCGCTTTGCCTCTTATGGATTTGCGGTTGAAATGATTGAAGATGGACATGATATGGAAGCGATCTCGGCCGCCCTTGAACGTGCCCGTGCTAACACCGAAAAGCCTACTTTTATTGAAATCAAAACCACCATTGCCAAGGGCATACCCGAAGTTGCCGGTACTTCTGCCGGACATGGTGAGGGTGGAGCAAAATTTGCCGGGGCTGCCCGTCAGGGTCTTGGGCTGCCTGAGGAAACATTCTATGTGTCCGATGAAGTCCGAACATTCTTTGCCGACCGCAAGGCCCAGCTTGGTGAAGCACGTCAGCAATGGGATGCATCTTACGCCGCCTGGCGTTCTGCAAATCCCGAAAAAGCAGCTTTGCTTGATTCTGGAATTTCTCGTGATGTGCCTGCTGATTTACTCAATAGTGTGCAGGAATTTGCCGCGGATGCCAATGTGGCAACCCGTGCAGCTGGTAGTCAGATTATTAACGACCTGGCCAAGGCTATGCCTTTACTAATTAGTGGTTCTGCTGATCTGCATGGTTCGACCAAGAATTATATTAAGGAAGTGGGCGACTTTACTAAGAATAACCACTCCGGTCGCAATCTGCTCTTTGGCATTCGCGAGCATGCCATGGGAGCGATCGTTAACGGGATTGCTTATTACGGCATCTTCCGTCCTTCAGGTGCCACCTTTGCGGTATTTGCCGATTATATGCGCCCATCTGTCCGCCTTTCGGCTTTGATGGGGCTTCCTATCTTTCATATCTGGACGCACGATTCTGTGGCAGTTGGAGAAGATGGTCCGACTCACCAACCGGTGGAAACTACGAGTGGCTTACGGGTCATTCCAAATCTCGATGTCATTCGCCCAGCTGATCCCGAGGAAACTGCCGGTGCTTATGTTGCGGCCTTGCAACGCATCGATGGACCGACCGGCCTTATTCTTACCCGCCAGAATGTACCCAACCTTTCTTCCATTCCCGTACAGACACGCCGTGAAGGTGTGCTTAAGGGTGGATACATTGCCCGTCAGGAACAGGGCGAGTTGGAACTGATCATTCTTGCTTCTGGAAGTGAGCTCAACCTTGCTTTGCAGGCTGCTGAAAAGCTTGGATCCTCTGTCCGAGTGGTCTCAGTTCCCTGCATGGAGCGCTTCGACCGTCAGGACGACTCCTACCGCGAGTCCGTACTTCCACGCTCCTGCCGCAACCGTATGGCAGTGGAAGCGGGTGTGTCTGATCTTTGGAGGAAGTATGTCGGGCTCGACGGAGTGGTCGTTGGTATCGACCGTTTTGGAATGTCTGCACCTGGAGATACTGTGCTCGAAGAATTGGGCATGTCGGTTGAAAATGTGGTTAAGCAGGCTGCCCTTGCCGGCTTGAGTGCTTAGTTTTAAGTCGTATTATTTTAACACTTTTTACCTTCTGTAAAGCCTGTCCCATTAGGGGCAGGCTTTTTTGTGTAATAAAGGAGTAACGATTTTATCGTTTTTTTATTCCCAAAAAAAATAGGTCGAGCTTTCCTTGGCTCTGTCCAAGGGCAAACAGTGCATAGAGACAGGCAAAGAGATTACCTCCCACAAGAATAGCGATAGCCCACAGCAGCTTGGCAAGGAGAAGATCCTCCCGAGTCCATACCCAGCCAAGGAAGAGCAGGAAGCCCACGTAGACATCGACTAGTGAGACGATGCCCCATGGGTTGTCCATCAGGGCAGCTCCGTCTTCCCAAAAGTCTCCCCAGCCAAACCCATAAATTAAGCCGGCAAGCATAACCAAAAAGAGCCCGGATAAATAGATCCGGGCTCCTAAGTGGTTCATATAAAAAAGCTACTTAATTTAGGCCGTGGCAATAGCGAGGGCCTGATCGAGATCGGCAAGTAAATCATCCGCATGCTCGATTCCCACGGATAGACGGATCAATTCAGGGGCGATCCCACCTGCTTTTTGTTGATCCTCGGATAATTGAGAGTGGGTAGTGGTGGCCGGATGGATCGCCAAACTTCGTGCGTCACCCACATTGGCAAGGTGGGAGAATAGTTTTAAATTGTCGATAAATTTGGAACCAGCTTCTGCCCCTCCCTTAATTCCAAACACGACCATGGAGCCGCCTTTGCCACGAAGGTATTTTTGGTTAAGAGCATTCATTGGATCATCTTCCAAACCAGGAAATCGTGCCCATTCAACTGAGGCGTGGTTTTTGAGATGTTGGGCAACAGTCAGTGCATTTTCACAATGTTTTTCCATACGAAGGGGAAGCGTTTCGATTCCCTGGATGAATTGCCAGGAATTGTCTGGAGCTATACAGGCACCCAAGTTGCGCAGGGGAACGGTGCGCATTCTTAAAATATAAGCAAGGGGGGCGAGAGGTTCAGGAAGATCATGCCCCCAACGCAATCCGTGGTAACTGTTATCGGGCTGGTCATAGAGCGGGAAATTTCCATTCTTCCAGTCGAAGGTGCCGGAATCGATCACGACCCCGCCAATGCCGTTGCCCTGGCCACCAAGCCACTTGGTGAGCGAGTGAACCACGATGCTGGCACCGTGCTCAATCGGACGGGTGAGGTAAGGGGTGGAAAAGGTGCTGTCCACAATCAGAGGGATGCCATGGTCTTTGGCCACCTTGGATATGGCTTCCAGGTCAGCAACATCGAGACCGGGGTTACTCACGGATTCGCAAAACAAAGCCTTGGTTTTGGGAGTGATGGCAGCGGCAAAGTTTTGTGGGTCATTGGGGTCAACAAAGTTTACCTTGATTCCAAGCTTGGGCAAAATGTCATTAAACTGGGTATAGGTACCCCCGTATAGGTTATTGGCGGAAACAATTTCATCCCCCGCTTCGGCGAGGTTGATGATGGCGTAAAAAACGGCACTCGTACCCGAGGCAACTCCGAGACCGGCAGCTCCACCCTCAAGTGCGGCTACTCTTTGTTCGAGCACATCGGTGGTTGGATTCATTAAACGGGTATAAATATTTCCCAGTTCGCGCAGACCAAAGAGATTGGCAGCATGTTCGGTATTATTAAATACAAATGAGCTTGTTTTATAAATTGGAACGGCGCGGGAATTGGTGGTTGGGTCGGGCTGGTAGCCTGCGTGTAGGCACTGGGTTTCGAGTTTCATAATACGCTAAGGGTTGGGGGAGGTGAGTGAGTTGTTAAAAAAAGGCGAATGAACTTTTTTGCAAAGCTGGAGGAGGAGGGCAACTATCTTTATTAGCCCGTTCAAAAACAAGAATCTATCGAGTCATAAATCCTTTACCCCTTGGCCGGCTTGGCGAAGAGATAGTGGGAGACCCACCATTCCTGGCCCTTGGCGTAGGCAAAGGTTTCGGCACAGGCGAGAAAGAAGATACGCCAGCGGTGGTAAGTTTTCTTTGCCTCTACGGGTGTTTGATCATTCTCGAAGATACGCAGGGCGGCGGATTTGTTTTGGTCGAGGTTACGCAACCAATCCTCAGAGGTTTCCCCGTAGTGCCTGCCCGACCATCGCCAGCGTCTTTCGAGCTCGAGATCTCCGCAAATTCGCAAAAAGAGTTCGTCCGCGGGCATAGTACCCCCACTGAAAAAATGTTTGGACATCCAATCGTCTTCCCCCTCGACTTCGAAGGGATATGAGGTGGAACGGTGGCAAAATACATGAGTAAAAAGCTTCCCCCCCGGGTTTAACCAATTGAAGATTTGTTGGAAGAGTTGGCGATGATTACGCACATGCTCGAACATTTCAACAGAGACCACACGGTCGTAGGATTGATCGGGCTTAAAAGCATTAACATCTGCAGTGACTACTTCGAGGTTGTTTAATCCACGTTCCTTGGCGGTTTCCATAATATATTCGCGTTGGGAATGGGAGTTGGAAACCGAACGGATACGTGATTTTGGATAGTGTTTTGACATCCATAGGGAGAGGGAACCCCATCCGCATCCAAGCTCTAAAATCTCCTGGCCATCCTGCAGGTCTGCCCTTTTGCAAGTGAGTTCTAGGGCACGGTCCTCCGCTTGATCAAGCCCATGGGTGCCGGGCTCGTAGCAGCAACAGCTGTACTTTAAATTTTTACCCAGTACCAAGTGGTAAAACTCCGCCGGTACTTCATAGTGTTGTTCATTGGCCTTGTCGGTTTCAACGGCCAGAGCGGATTGGTCGACGTTGCGCAAATATTCTTCCGCCAATTCGGCATTGGCCTCGCAATCATCCACCCGACACTGGGTGAGGCGTTTTTTACAGAGGTTGCGTATGCCTGCACGGATGAGAAAGTCAGGCACC